>JAIQGI010000015.1 GCA_020072565.1 Terriglobia bacterium | reverse complement strand
CGATCGCGGCGTAATCCGCGCGGCATCAAGCGAAAGATGAGTAATTACAAACTCAGGCCACGGAAGCGGTCTGGCACGGAAAGGCTGAGGATCGAGGATCATATCCAAATCATTAAGTGAACAGTATTGGGGCTAAGGATATCTTCTTTGGTGGCGTGGCGGAAACGTTCCTCAAATACCGCTTGCGGCAAGTCCGGCGCTGCAACATTGAAGGGCCGCACGAAAAAGATCCTTCCATTTCAGAGGTTGGTTTCGCGCACTCCTTTTTCCCATTCCGCAACGCCACCGGGAGATACGCGAAAGAGCGGATTTGGCCGCGGGCGCTTCACTCTCGCCAACTGGGCCCACCGCTTCGGATCGCGTGTTCTAAGTTTTTCCATCAAGTGATGCCACTCGAATTCGAGCTGGCCGCGCGTAACCGTGAGGTGGCCGGAAGCTCCGGAGGAATTGATCTTCTCGGCCACAAAACGGTAACCACGGTTCACCGCCTCTCTGTGTATGATCCGCAAATACTCCGCGATGAATCCGACTGGAAGAGACTGCTCCCGAAACCGAACAAGCTGTGGGTGGTGGACATATCCACTCGTCTTTCCCGTAAGTACGGCTTGCGCAAGAAGTCCTTCCCGCCACAAAGCAACCAGCCCGCGAGCGTCAAGGTATTTCGGATGCAGGCTCCAAATTCGCATTGTTGCCGTTAGTTGTCGATCGCCCAAGGTGCTGCCTGGGCTGCCACTAGCTCTGGATCCCGATTTGGACAGGCGATAACGATAACGCAAATCTTCCACGGTCGCAATTTCGGAGAACAGTGAGGGCTCGATTGGAATATTTCGGGATGACGGATCATGAGATCGACGGGCTGTGAGCCGCAGAGCTTCATCCACACAGCCGGGACAAGGCGTGTGCAGAAATTCCGCATCCTGCAGCGCCCGCTCTGCTAAGATAGCGGTCCAATCAGGAAACCTTTCGGAGTTACGCCTCGATGGCAAGAGAAATGCTTACCACAAAGGAGGTGGCGGAATATCTCAGTATCAACGAGAAGCAGGTATACCGGCTGATCAAGGAAAGGAAGATTCCAGCCTCCAGGATTACCGGAAAATGGCTTTTCCCCAAGCAACTGGTCGACGAATGGGTAATGGACAGCGCCAGGGAAAATGTCGGAGCCCGACTCCAACCAAGGCCTTCGGACAATCAGGTTGTGATCGCCGGAAGCAACGACCTCGCCCTTGAGCTTCTTACGAAGAACGTCAATCTCCAATTTCCTATCTACACCATCTCAATGTCAAATATCGGGAGTCTCGGCGGACTTGTTGCGCTCCAACGCGGGTCTTGTCAAATCGCCGCCTCCCATCTCCTGGATGTGCAAACAGGTGACTACAATATCCCGATAATCAAAGAGCACTTTTCAGACTTGGACGTCAAGGTTCTTAATCTCTGCTACCGCGAGCAGGGGCTTATTGTCAAAAGCAACAATCCACTGGGAATCCAGGGTCTCGGGGATCTGGCAAGCAAAAAGGCGATCCTCGTGAATCGGCAGGAAGGATCGGGAAGCAGAGTGCTCTTTGACTATAAACTGAAGCAGAAGGGGATCGATCCGGCAGCTATTCAGGGTTATGCTAAAATCGCGTGCACGCACATGGAAGTGGCTTTGGATGTCTTCAGCGGTTCCGCAGATGTGGGAATAGGAATTCTCGCCGCCGCAAAAATGTTGGGACTGGGGTTTGTTCCCCTCGCAACGGAGCGGTTTGATCTGATTGTTCCGGCCGGAAATTTCTCGACCGGAGCGGTTAAGGCCCTCCGGCAGGTTCTGGGCTCCGAAAAATTCAAGCTCGACGTAGCTCAAATGGAAGGATATGACACTCGGGACACAGGAAAGATACTGTATGAGAGCCACTAGCAAATCAGCTCGACTGCCCCGCGACTTCCAGCGGAACCGTCCTCTTTGGAACCGGTACATCGTTTTGGCAGGCCGTCCCGACTAGAGGAGGGAAGAGCCCTGCCCCTCAAACCTTTGAAAAAATCGAGATATCGTCGGCTTCGATGTGGGCGCCGGCGGCCGACGACGCCCGAAGCAGCCCCAGATCAGCATTTAAGTACCTTCCTTTGAGTGGCTTAAACAGAAAGACTGCAGGTCGCGTCTGGCAGCCACGACCTACGTGGTTTCATCCGTTGACATGAATGGCCGTTATTTCACAGCTTTTCGGCCGCAGTCATTCGCCAACCCACAGCCTTACTCGCCCCAGGCCAAGATAACTGTTCCCATAGGCACATGCTTGGCTGATAATAGGGGCCTTAAGGTTATTATTTGTTAGTATTCGTTATTCTCCTCCTACAGCTACAGGGGCACCCCGCATCTGGTACCCATGTGGAAACTGGAGGTTTGGATAAGGACTCTTATGATGGCTGTGGATAGAGCGCTGGCTTCTCAATCTGACCGGAGAAGGTCTTTGCAGTTTAAGTTGGCCCAATTTGTGTTGCTTGTCGTTGGCTTGATCGGAACCACCTCGTCATCCCTTCCCCAAAGCATCACGGCCACGCTCGTCGGCATAATCAACGATGACCAGGGCCTGCCGGTGGCCGGTGCCGATGTGGCCGCGACCAACCAGGAAACCAATCAGATTCGCACAGTGCCAACGTCGCGCGAGGGCGCTTTCACTCTCACTCACCTGCCTCCAGGCCTCTACCGCGTCACCGTCACTGCGCCCGGGTTTCGTGTGTTTCACGAGACCGCCGTGCCGCTCGAAACCGGCGAAGTGCGTCGCATGGCCGTGCTCCTGCAGGTTGCCTCAGTGCACACCGAGGTTACCGTCGTCGCCCCGTTGCGTCGCCTCGACACCGATACACCGTCAAGAGGGGATCTGGTTCCTGCCAGACTCCTGGAGGCATTGCCGCTCAACGGTCGCAACTACGGCGACCTTGCGGTGCTCGTGCCGGGCATTTATCACCGTGTGGGTGAGGATGAACAGGGTGATGGTCTGTCGGCGTCGGGCGCTCGCGCCGACTCGGCCGGCTTTACGCTGGACGGTGTCGTCAACAGGTCGGACCGCAATGCAAGGGCGGGGGTAGCCGTGTCTCTGGATGCGATCCGTGAGTTTGACGTCCGGACATCCACCTATGATGCAGAGTCGGGCCGTACGGGCGGAGCGCAGGTGGCGGTAGTCTCAAAATCCGGCACCAACCGTCTCGCCGGCTCCTTCTTCGATTACCTGCGCCACGACGCCCTCGACGCCCGCAATGTATTTGCTCCTCCGGGAGAGTCGTTCCCTCTGCGCCGGCAGCAGTGGGGCGGTTCCGTGGGCGGACCGATGCGCCGCGACCGCGCCTTTTTTTTCGCGGCCTACGAACGGCTGCGCGAGCGCCGGTCGCTGGCCGCCGCCACTACCGCGCCGAGCGCGGCCTGGTTGCGCGGCGACTTCCGCAACCTTAGGGGCGCCGGTCCCGACGGCATCTGGGGCAACGCCGATGACACAAATCGCCTCGTTGATCCCTTCACCCGGAAGGAATTTCCCACGCCCAACGTAATTCCCGACTCGATGATTGATCCTGTAGCGCGCAGGATCCTGCCCTTCATCCCGGCGGCGAACCTCTCCGATGCTCTGGACGCTTACACTGCTGTCGGCCACACGCGCGACGATCGTCACCTGATCACAGGGAGGTTCGATACCTTCTGGCGCTCCGGCGCAAGCCTGTCCGCGCGGTGGTCAGGCGAACGGGACCGCGGCTTTGATCCGTTCCCGTCGCTCCGCACCTTCTACCCGGGTTTTGGCCGCCAATCCAGCGGCAGCCTGGACTCCATCGCCGTCATCGCCACTGCGCCCATCGGGGGAGGATGGCTGAACGAGGCGCGCGTTGGCTACTTTGGCCACACTCAGGATACGGCAGGCCAAAATCATGCGACCGACTTCGTCTCGCAGCTTGGCATCCCGGGTCTGAACACCGACCCCTCTCTTTGGGGTTTCCCTTCTATTCGCATCGACGGCTTTGCCGATTTCGGTGATCGGCCGAATGATCCCTCGAGCTTCAATGTGCGGAATTTCCAATGGGCTGACATGATCACTCGTGCGCGCGGGCGCCACACACTGAAAGCAGGGGTTGACATCGTGCGTTCGAACTACCGGGAGACGGACTTGCGCAACATACGAGGTGACTTCCGTTTCCGCGGCCGCAACACCAACCCCGGCAATGGCACATCGAGCGGCTTCCGCGCCTTCGCTGACTTCCTGATCGGCCTGCCGGATCAAACCGGGCGCCAGGTCGGCGCCGAACCTGCCAGGCTGCAGGGATGGCAGACGGGCTTTTTTATTCAGGAAGACTGGCGAGCTGCAAAAGCATTGACGCTCAGCCTCGGACTTCGCTACGACCGCCAGACACCCCTCGACGAGGCTTCGAACCGGTTCGCCAACTTCGTTCCCGAAATCGGCCAAGTGGTGCTGGCCGGCGATCCGCGGTTTCCGACAGCTCTTGTCCGAACGGATAACGACAATGTCGCTCCACGCATCGGCTTTGCCTTCCGTCCATTCAGCGGTAGCTCCACGGTGATCCGCGGCGGTGCGGGCGTTTACTACAGCATGGAGGCGTTCAACGTCACGCGGCAGCAATTGGGCGTGAGCTACCCGTTCGTGCAGCGGGAGCAGTACTCGCGCCAGGGGAATAACCCGCGGTCCCTGACCTTCGCCAATCCGTTTCCGGCCGAGCGTGTGTCTGTCCAAGGCGTAGACCAGCCGCTCGGAATGGCGGTCAACTACGAGGCGCCCGTGTATTACCAGTACAACCTGACAGTGGATCGCGAACTGGGACGCGACCTTGCCATCGAGGTCGGCTACGTGGGTTCACTGGGACGCCATCTAGGTCGGCGCTACAATCTCAACCAGCCGATCGCGGTGGATTTGCAGCCCGACGGCACGCTCGTGACCATACGGCCTTTTCCTGCATTTGCCGACATCCAGTTCCAGGACCAGACGATCCACTCGAGCTGCAACGCGCTGCAGGCATCGGCTCGGCGCCGGATGTCCGGCGGACTCACGTTCCTGGCTGCGTACACCTTCAGTCGCACGATCGATACCGGCTCGGTCAGCACCGGTAACCTCACCAACGTGTCGACCAGCGGATCGCAGAAATCACCGCAGAACATCTACGATATGCGCGCCGAGAGGGGATTGTCGGACCTGCACCGGTCGCACCAGTTCAGCACGGCCTTCAGGTGGGCTCTGCCGATCGGATCGGGCCGGCGCTTCCTGGCTGAAGCACCGTCGATGACGGATCGGCTCGTCCGCAATTGGGAAATCAGCGGCATCGTGACACTGCTCTCGGGGCGGCCTTTCACTCCCCAGTACGCGGCCGGCGACTTCGCGACGCAGCGTCCTGATCTGGTCTCGAGCCCCTATGCTGACGTGCCTGCCGGCCTGTGGTTCAATCCCGACGCCTTTGCGCGGCCGATGGCGACGCCGGCCCGGCCCTCTCTCGACGGTAATGCCGGGCGGAACATCCTGGCCGGCCCGGCGTTCAAGAACTTGGACCTGGCTCTCATGCGGACGTTCCGGCTGCACGAGCGTGCCGCGCTGCAGCTGCGTGCCGAAGCATTCAATCTGTTGAATCACCCGAATTATCAGCTGCCGGTTTTCCTGCTCGACCAGTCGAACGTCGGGCGGGTGACTGCCACGGCAAACAACGCCCGCGAGTGGCAGCTCGCTGCGCGGCTGATGTTCTGAGGGCCGAGGTGGGTTTATACTTCACTCGTATTGGAGGATGTCATGATTTACGGCTGGTTTCGTGTTCACGACGGCTTGCTGGCGGCGGCGCGCATTCCGCCGATCGCCAGATTCCGCGAGCGCATCTCCACGGCTGAACTACTGCTTTTGTTCCTATGCGGCGCCGCAGCGGCTTCCGCCACCGGCTTCATCCGCCTTGGCCTGCGCATTCCGGGCCACGCGATTGTGCTGGCCGTGGTTCCGATGGCGCTGGGCCTTGCTCTGGCGCCGCGACGACTCGCGGGTTTTGTCATGAGCGCCGGGGCGTTCGGCACCGCGACCGCGTTCAGCCTCGCGGGCCTGACCAACTATGGCACGGGCGCAATCATCAGTCTGTCTGTCACGGGCCCGATCATGGACTTCGCCCTCGCCCGGGCACGCAGCGGCTGGCACCTCTATCTCCGCCTGGTGCTTGCAGGAATGATCGCCAACCTGCTGGCGCTCACATCGAGAGGCGCGAGCAAGCTGCTGGGGCTCGACCTTGCCAGCATGCGGCCATTCGCCACCTGGTGGTCGCAAGCGGTCGTTACCTACACGTTATGCGGCGCAGCGGCCGGCCTGATCGCTGCGCTGTGCTGTTTCCGCTTGCGGGGTCGAAAGTCACAGCCTCGAGTTGCAACGTTGCCGGAAACCACAAATCCCAGGGAATCGATCAATCAACCGGGGATACGCTCGTGATCTATGTCGGCATCGACGACACGGACATCATCGGCACGCCGGGAACCAACCAGCTCGCGCGCGCCATGCTGAAGCGGCTGGACAAAGCGGCGGACGGCGCCGTCATCTGTCGCCACCAACTCTTCTTCGATCCGCGCGTGCCGTATACCAGCAAGAACGGGTCGGCGTCGATCCAGCTGCCCGGCGCGAACGGAGTGGCCTTGGACCGGCTGATCGAGGTGCTGCGCGAGGTGATGCGGGGCTGGTTTGTGGCCGGCAGTGATCCGGGGCTCTGCGTTGCAGCAGAAGTCTCGGAGGAGGTGAAGGCGTTCGGCCTGCGTTGCAAGGGCGAGGTCGTGACGCAGGATGAAGCCCGGGCTCTGGCCGCGCGGGCCGGCTGCTACCTGGAAGGCCTGGGTGGGACCGAGCAGGGCGTGATCGGCGCACTTGCCGCAATCGGCCTGGTGGCGGGCGGGCAGGATGGCCGCGTTGTGCACCTGGCTTCATGGCCATACCCGGACGACTTTTCAGGATTGCATGACATGGCCGAGATCCAGGCACGCGGTGTTGCCGATATCCGGCAATTCGGGTTCGGGAGTCCGGTCACGCTGGGCCTGGTGGACGTAGGCAAGCGCCTGCGGCCGAGCTGGCGGGACGGCAGGATCGTGCTGTATGTGGTTCCTTCGACAGCACCCGAGGCGGCCGCACCCTGGAGCGCGGTCAAACTGCCGTGAAACCAACTGACCTCTTCCCGCGGGGCTTCTGGCCGGTCATGAACGGTGGTGTTGACGCCGCGCTCTACTGCTTCCTCTGGCTCTACTTCTCGGCCGCGGGCGCGGGACCGTGGAGCCTGGATGCAAAACGAAGGAAGTAACCCACGTGGGCGTGGGCGGCCCGACCGCGCCCGGCAAAGTGCATTTCCGGAACAGCCCCTCATGCGCCCGGCGCGCACCCTGTGACGCATGAAAATAGGGGCGATGTTGGGAGACATGAGGCGGGGCGCGTCTGGCAGCCGCGGCCCACGTAGAAAACGCCTCAACCGCCCGCCGGAGCACCGGCTAAATGGATTCTCTTTCCGGGCACATCAGCGCAATCTATTAGTAGTCGGCGCCGGCACACGGTAGAGTGCGGAGTGGAATATGCACCGCGGATTCATACTCCAGAGTACCTATCGCATCGAGGCGGCAAAGCCCGTCGTGTTGATCTACGGCAAGTTGGAGTCAGGCGGGTCCTTTCTGATCCGGGAAACGCGACAGATCCCCTCGTTCCATATCCGCCGCGCCGATGCGGAGAAAGCTCGCACGCTGGGAGTGGTCACCCGCGAGGAGGTCTCTCCGCGCTCAACTCTGCGCGGAGAACCGGTAATCCGGGTCGAGGTTCGAGTTCCCCGGGATGTTCCTCCCCTGCGCGAGAAGCTTGCGGCACGAGGCATCGAGTGCTTCGAAGCGGACGTCCCCTTCGCCTCACGCTATCTGACAGATCGGGGCATACGGGGCTCCCTCGAGATCCGCGGAACCTGTCAGCCGAGCGACCGTATCGGCGCAGTGTTCGAAAATCCGGACGTGCTGCCCGTCGACTGGACGCCCCAGCTGTCCATTCTGTCGCTCGATATCGAAACGGATCCGCATGCCGCCCGGCTCCTGTCAATCGCCTTGGCCGGCTGCGGAGTCTCCGAGGTATTGTTGTTCAGCCCGGCCGGTTATTCGTCTCCTGCCGGCGCCGTTTCCTTCGCCAGTGAAAAGGATCTTCTGCAGGGCTTCGTTCGTCGCATACTCGAGTTGGATCCGGACATGCTCACCGGCTGGAATGTCGTCGACTTCGACCTGGCCGTGCTGTCGAAAATATCGGAGCGGCTCGGCGTTCCTCTGAGCATTGGGCGCGGTCCGGAACCACTGCGCCTCCGCAAGTCCAATTTCGCCCGCGCGCCGAATCAGGCGATAGTTTCGGGCAGGATCGTACTCGACGGCATTGAGCTCCTGCGCGGCGCTTTCGTGCACCTCGACAGCTATTCCCTCGAATCCGCGTCCAGGGAAATCCTGGGGAAAGGGAAAGTCTATTCGGGCCCCGACCGCCCCGCCGAGATCCTCAGAATGTTCAAGGAAGACCGGGCTCGTCTGGTGGAATATAACCTTCATGACGCGCAACTGGTGCTGGCGATCCTCGACAAATTGAATCTCGTAGCCCTGGCGGTTGAGCGCAGCCGCCTCACCGGGATGCCTCCGGATCGGGTGGCGGCAAGCATCGCTTCCTTCGATTTCCTTTATCTGTCCAAACTATCACGCCGACGCATCGTGGCGCCGACCGTGGATGCGTCCCGATACTCGGGACCGCCGACCAGCGGAGGGCACGTTCTCGACCCCCTGCCCGGCCTCTATCGGAATGTTCTGGTATTTGACTTCAGGAGCCTGTATCCCAGCATCATCCGCACCTTTCAGATCGATCCGCTCGGCTATCTCCCTTCGCCCCAGTCCGGAGACAACCCCATCATCGCTCCGAACGGTGCCGCCTTCCGCCGCGAGTCCGGCATCCTTCCAGAAATCCTCGATGACCTGATTCCTCGCCGCAAGCTGGCTGAGGCCAATGGAGACAAGATCGCCAGCCATGCCATCAAGATCCTGATGAACTCGTTCTACGGGGTCCTGGGAACCCCGGCGTGCCGGTTTGCCTCCCCCGAGTTTGCCAATGCGATCACGGGATTCGGGCGGGATCTCTTGCTGTGGTCCAAGGCCAGCATCGAGGGCCAAGGATATAAAGTGCTCTACGGCGACACCGACAGTCTCTTTGTCCTCTCCGGTGTGGAGAGCGCCGAGGAAGCCCGCGGCCTGGGACAACGCCTGGCGGATCGGCTGAATCAAGATTTGTCTGCCCATATAAGGCGCATGTGGCAGGTCGAGAGCAGGCTGGAGCTGCGCTTCGAGAAACTCTATCTGCGCTTTTTCCTCCCTCCCGTCAGGCACGGCACCGCAGGCGCCCGCAAGCGATATGCCGGGCTCATAGAGGAAGGTGGCCGCTCAGAGGTGGTTTTCACAGGAATGGAGGCTGTGCGGCGGGATTGGACCGATCTGGCCAAACGAGTTCAGCGCGAAATCTACCTGCGCCTGTTCAGCGATCTGCCCGTGGAGGATTATTTGCGCGAGACCGTGAAAGACCTGCGCGCCGGGCGCCTGGATCACATGCTGGTTTACCGCAAAGCTGTGCGAAAAGATCTTGATTCCTATGTGGCATCAACACCGCCCCATGTGGCTGCGGCGCGAAAGGCGACCGCCAAGCCTGGCGCTGTGGTCGCCTATGTCATCACCACGAGCGGTCCCGAACCCGTTACGGAACGGAGATCAGCCATCGATTATGAGCACTATGTTCAAAAGCAGGTTCGCGCAGTTGTCGAGCCGATCCTTGCGCTGCTCGATCTGGACTTCAAGCGCGTCAGCGGCGGTGAAACTCAGCTTGAACTCTTCTGAAAAATTTGCCCGTCCCCGGATTTCTCGTGCTTGATCGTTCAACTCGTTTACGGGTAAAGACAGGCAGATGAGGATGAATCCTATGGTGATGCTGAGAGAGCAGTAGAAAATGGGGACCGTCAGCTGAACTGTCACAGAAATCCCGGCGGCCGCGACCCACGTCGGATTAGTGTTTGGCATTTTTCATTTTGGCCTCGAGATCACTGAAATTGAGCTTTGAGTCCCGCGTGATGACCGCCGGCGGCAGCCGTCTCCGCTTGATATCAAAACAATCGAGCATGTCGTTGGACCTGCGATCCCGCTCGGTCAGCGGCTTGAGGCCGAAGCGGGTCTCGATCAGCTTCAGAGGCGACGTAAAGTCAAAATGCGTGTGGCAGATAAATCCGGATTTCGCATAAGGGGAAATGACGATCGCGGGCACCCGTGGACCAAAGCCGTACTTGTCGACCTCCGGAGGAGGCACATGATCGTAGAAGCCGCCGTAATCATCCCATGTCACAATGATCACGGTGTCGTTCCAATACCTGCTCCGCATCACGGCATTGACCAACTCCGTCACATGCCACATGCCGCGTTGCACATCCGCCGGAGGATGCTCGCTGTCCGGAGCTGTAGGAACAATCCAAGCCACTTCGGGAAGGTGATTGGACTGCAGATCCTCAAATAATGTGGAGAGCGATACCAGGTGTTCCATCAGCTTGGGGTTTTCTTGAAACGATCTGAATCCCGGCAGCGGGTTCCACAAGCTATGTGCTTTCGGGTTCGGCTTCTCATCGTAATATTTCCAGGACACATTCGAGGCCTGCAGCAACTCCGCCATCGTTGGAAAGGTATAGACTCCATCTTCCCTTGCGATCCCCGGAGGCGGATTGTTCACCAGGCCGCCGGATTGAGCCGCTACCGTGTACAGGTGATTGGGCTCGCTGGGACCCATCAAAGATGAGAAGAAATTGTCACAGAGCGTGAATCGACGCGCGTATTCCCAATAGTTGGGAATCTCGTGATAATCATAATAGGAAAGGGTATTGAGCACCCAATCCGGAGGCGGGCCTGGGGGGGGCGTTGATGCCGACTTTCCGCCAAACTGTCCGCCCCGTGCTGCCAGACCCTGGCGTCCCCGCCCTCTTGCCGCTTGAGCGCCGACCGGCTTGGGGTGAACCAGTTCGGGATCCGGCTGGGGGACTTCTCCCTTCCAGTAGTACTGCAATGCCCGCGGCCACTCCGCCCAGAGGAATCCATCCATTTTCCCGTTGTCGTAGGCGGTCTTGGCCGCTTGCCAGCTGTGCGACAGGTCTTGCGGGATCGTGAAGGTATGAAGATGAAATGGGGCAACCTCCGGCGGCCCCCCGGGACGATAGGGCAGTTTGGTTTCCGGGGGAATGCCATTGGCGCCGGGGAAAGTGCCAAAGTAATTGTCGAAGGTGCGGTTCTCTTGAATGATGTAGATGAAGTGGTTGATCGGAATGGCCGGGGAGGACGGCCCCGGGTTCGGAGCCCCAGCCATCGACAACCACACGGCCAGCCCGATCGTGAGGCCTGCACGGGCAATCATGAATCACCTCCACCCTTAGTTTCGAGTCTTACTGTGTTTCAATGATCACTTCGATTTCGTTGGAGCGAATCAACTCTCCCGCACCAGGAATCTCCAGCCGCAATATGTATTTTCCCTTGGGGACCACGGCATCGAATTCATTTTCCGGCCAAAGGGAACTGCCGCCGTCCCCCCATGCATGTCTTAACAAATCCATCGTCGCGCTTATGGTTTTGCCCTTTTCGAGAACAAGCCGCGAGCGCACTGCTACGATCAGCACGCCATTCAAATAACGCTCATGATATACCATTGTGCTCACCTCTTAACATATATCCATCTCCGTGGAGTTGCCGAGAAATCGCAGCCAGCTCTGAATTCCAGCCGGCCGCTTACCTGCCTTGTGCGCTGGCGGCGCCCCAGCAATTTGATTTGCCCTTGCGCCGCTGGTGGCGAGGTCCTATAAGTGGAAGGCGTGCGCGAGGACGGGTTCCGGATAAAATCGGAGGCATTCGGCATAGGGGCTGAATTCACAAGCGAACTGTCGAAACAGGGTTGCCTTGCATGGCCGTTCTGACAGGAGCCGACATGAGAAAACGAACTGGGTGCGGTTGGTGCGCCTGTTGCGGCACTGTGTTCGCGGCCGCAATCATGATGACAAGGAAATCTGGATTACGGAGTGGAGTGCGCACGGCGCCGGGAACTGGGCCAGGAGTGGCGCCGATCCGGTCACTACGGCGATGTTTACTCAGGCCGCCACCCGCATGCTGCTCTCAATTCTGCGCCATCCCGAAGTGACGCGCGAGCTGTTCTTCACTTTGAATTTCGACGCGCAAGGCCATTCGCATTTCATTCGTGGAGCCGACGGCAAGTACCGTCCTGAGCCGGTGGCGCAGATCCTTGGATGGATCGATCGCGCCGCAAACTCCGGAGCACGCTTCCAGCGAGTCGTCGAGCAAGGCGCGGCTCCGGTTTCGCCCGGAGTCTCCTTCGGCGACGCCTACAGGGAAGTCGAGGGTGCGGTCTTTCTGTCGGCTGGCCAGACAACGCTCATTCTTCAGAATGCAGGCGCTCGAGCGCGCACCTTTGACCCAGCCGGCGGCGGCCGGCTGCCGGCACCCAAGAGCGTCGAGATGATCAGCACGTCGGATCTGAACGATTCCGAGCGCCACGCGGTTCAGATAAGCAATGTCCCGGCCACAGGTCCGTTGCCAGTGCCGCCCTATACCGTGATGCGCGTGGTCTGGCCAGGCGAAGTCTCATTCCCCAAATCGCTGTTTTAAAAATCCGGGTTCCTTTTAGGCGCTCCCGATGAGCACACCTGTAATGAAGACGAGGACACCGCCCAGTCCGACCTGCAGGGCAGCGGAGATGGCGGGCGTCTCCATGTAGCGGTGCCGGATCCAGGAGATCACCCCGAGTTCGACTACCACCACCAAAGCAGCAATCACCAGCGCGATCAGGAATTTCTCAATCAGGAACGGCAGCGTGTGGCCAATGCCGCCGAGCGCCGTCATCAGCCCGCAGATGACACCACGCACCCAGGGATGCCCCCGCCCCGTGAGGCTCCCGTCATCAGAAAGCGCTTCAGCGAAACCCATGCTGATGCCGGCGCCGAGCGAGGCTGCCAGGCCGACAGCAAAGGCATCCCAGCTGCTGCGCGTGGCGAAGGCGGCAGCGAAAACAGGCGCCAGCGTGGAAACCGACCCATCCATCAGACCTGCCAATCCCGGCTGAACGATCTGGAGAACGAAGAGGCGCCGATTGGCTTCGTCCTCCCGCCCTTTCACATCGGCAGGGAGCTTTTTTCTTTCGAGCTCTCCGGCGCGCGCTTCGTGCGACCTTTCTTCCTCGGATAAATCGTCGAGGAGTTCCCGTATGTGAACATCTCGAGCCTGCGCCGCGGCGCGCTCGTAAAAGCGGCGCGTCTCTACTTCAATTGCAATTGCCTGGTTGCGAACGGCATCCAGTCCAAGCGGCCGCACCAGCCACACCGGTTTGCGGCGGATAAATCCTCTGATGTCCTGACGCCGGATAAGGGGAATGTGCTCGCCGAACTTGTTTCGGAACAGCTCGAGCAATCGTTGGCGGTGGCCCGATTCCTCGGCCCGCATGCCGTCAAAGACCGCAGCCGAAGCCGGGAAATCCTGCCGCAACCCTTCGGCGAAATCGGCGTAGACCCGCTCATCCTCTTCCTCCAGGGAAATGGCGAGTGCCAGAATCTCACGTTCGGATAGACTGTCGAAGCTGCGCATTCGTTCCCTCCTCGTGGCTCAACTTTAGCCAAGTGTACAACGCGCGCTATCGTTAAGATCAACTATCAGGAGAAACAGCGTAGCCCTGGGTCAGAGAAGCTGGGGAGCCCACCCTGAAATGGAGGCAGCGAAGCAGATGCCGTGCGTGACATAGCGGCCCGTGGATGAGATCACCGTGCTGAAGTCGGGGGTGGATTCGGCGATCCGCACCATCCGGTACCCCAGGGCGGAGGTAGCCTCCCCATAAAGTTCGGCCTCCAACTCGGCGTGTTCAAACGCGGGCATATTGACCTGGAGGAGTCCTCATCCTCTCGAAAAAGTCGACCCCGGTCAAGCTCCAAATCCACGACCACAAACGGTCTGCACACGGCACAATTGCGGGGCGTTGCGGAAAAATGCCCGATCGATTTCGCGGCCCACTCTCCTTATGCAGCAGCCAGCTGCCCACCAGGCGAACTGCAGAATTCGGGTTGTCCGGGGATGCTTCCGCGGTTCCCCGCAACTCGCCCGGTTCGCCGCTTACACCCATAAACCGGATTTTCAGGTTCTGGGGAGCGTTGGTGCAGCTGAAAGAAATGCCGGTCTTCGTTATCCGGAGATCGGCCAACCCGAGTGGCGTGTCCCTCTGGTCCTTGGAGTGAAATTTTAGATCGAGGCGTCCTTTCCAAGTCTTGCCCTCAAGATGAAACTGAAGCGTCATTTCCGCAGGTGACAACGGAGGCGGATACAGCAGCAGGTTGCCCGCCCACATGCCCTCGAGACTGGTTATCGCCAGCGGGACATCCCTGGGAACAGGTGCGATACCGGGAACCGGTGCTGGCGAAACGTCGAAATAGCCCCCATTCTTTTCGACCTGTTGCCATACCTCCCAGGCGGCGGCCTGGAGCAACTGCGCCTGTTCGGGCGGCAAATCAGCCAAAACGGCGATCTTCTGAGGCTCTGCCAGTGCGGTTTGGAGGTTTACCGGAACACCACTGATTTTCCCCGGTAATCCGGCTGGGCTTCGGCGAAAGATTGCTGAGTACAATACGCACCCGGCCAGGTAACTCCCGGCCGGCGAGGGATGCGACCCATCCACATAAAAGAGTTCCAGCGAAGGCTGCCGGCGCCGCACACTTGCCCAGGCGATCCCCACGGGAGCCACTTGGGCCCTGTTCTCCCGGGCCGCACGCATATAGGCATAGTTCAGCGCACCTTGATCTTCAGGGGTTGCCTTCCGTGCCCAGGTAAGATAGAAAAGCGGGATCGCACCCGTCTTGCGGACCTCCGCTGCCCATTTTTTCGCATAGGGCCTGAAGATTTCATCGCCGGCAATCCGCGGTCTCCCTTCCACGAAGTAATTGACGCCGAGCGTACTTTGTTCCTGCAATACCACGTAGTCCCATTTACTTTCGTGGAGTGCCTTGAGGGCTTCTCCCTTTTCCCAATGGTCTTTCAGCCGCCATCCACCAGGAGCCACCATCCGGGTTTCCACAGTTTGTTGCCGGCCGGATTCTGCCATCCTCGTCAGGATTTCGGGCACGTTATTGAAATAGGTGTAACTGTTGCCTATGAACAGGACGCGCACGGCGCACGATCCCGATGATTTCTCCTGGGAGGTGCTCCAGCCCGAAATTGCCAGGACCGTGCAGATACCGGCAAGGCATGATTTCAGAAATGCTCTGCGGATCAGTTTCATGACAAGGACTCCATGTAGATAACACTTTCGTTCCATCCGCCGGTCAGTCGACATGCGGAAGATCGTGACCGAGCCATCATGCCATGGATGAGTTTCGTCTGAAAACGAAGGATTCTCGGGCGACTCGCCGGAGGCTTTCCCAGGATTCCGTAGAAAGCGAATCAAGCCACACGGTGCAACACGCAGAAGCCAAAATCGGCGACTCGATCATCATGATGGGGGAGGCTCAGGGGGAGTGGAAGCCCAAGCCGGCCACGCTCTATGTCTATGTCGACGACGTGGATGCGGTTTACCGGCGCGCGCTCCAGGCTGGTGCCACCTCCCTGCGAGAACCGGCCAACCAGTTCTACGGAGACCGCAGCGGAGGAGTCCAGGACGAGTCCGGAAACCAGTGGTGGATCGCGACCCACATCGAACACGTAACGCCCGAAGAAATGGCGAGGCGTGCCCAGGCCGCGGGTCACTGACTGCTGGCTCTCGGATTGCTCTCGATACCGGCACTCGGGGAAAGAGGAGACACCTGCCTATTTCGGCATCACAAATCTCAAGCGCTCCCCACTATTCAAAATAGGTTGGCGTCCCCCCTTTTTCCCACGCCCGGTCCCCTGTAAAGTGATGAGATTGGTCACCCCCAGGTGACGCAAAACCTCAGTAATGCCGGCCAATTCACATGGAATGGGCGCGGCAGGAACTTTCTCTGCCAACGCGGTATGCGCATAAATATTGAAAATACGAATATTTATGGGTTTGCCGACATCCTTTCAGCAGAATGAGCGCCATTTGGCATAGTCATTGCTTGAATTGGGCATGGCGTATTGCGCCCTCCTACTCCCCCAGCGGCAGATGCGATTCAGGGTGAGTGATCCCCTCTACGCTCCCGCGGGTGATTGTGTCCATCTCACCCCAGGACGGGTGCAATTCCTCCAATCCCCGGAGGAATATGGGAATCAACAAGGCCGGCAAGATCAGGGAGGGGTTTGAGAATGAATAAGACAACGGTGTTATTTCTGCTATTGGGTTTGACGGTCTCGACGATGATGTTCGCCGATCAGAGGGATCGTTACAACGACAAGCAGTTGATCATCATCTCGGCCGAAGTCCTGGATTATGGCCACACCCCCTATGCGCTGCAGATCAGGGGTCGATATTTTGGCACTTACAAGCCAATTGTGACGTGGGCTTCAGTGCCGGTCACCGTCGCTGAATTTAAAACATTACCGGACGATTGGCAGGTCATCACCGTACTGCTTCCCACCTACAAGCCGGCAGGAACAAATCCGGCGCCGGGCAGCTACCTGCTCCAGGTGACGCGCACCAACAGGCAGGGAAAGGCCGCGGAGGAGAATGGCAGTTCCGATGTGTTTGATGTGACCATCGGGGCTGTCGTGCCGCAGGGGCCTGTGGGTACCGGTGGGCCAGTTGGAGCCACAGGTCCGCAAGGACCGGCTGGACCGGCAGGACCCGCTGGACCCGCTGGACCGGCAGGACCTCAAGGGGTAAAGGGAGATACGGGAGCCACGGGTCCCCAGGGACTGGCAGGGCCTGCTGGGCCTCAGGGAGCAAAGGGAGATACGGGTGCCACAGGTCCCCAGGGACTGGCAGGGCCTGCTGGGCCTCAAGGGGCGAAAGGAGATACCGGAGCCACGGGTCCCCAGGGACTGGCAGGGCCTGCTGGGCCTCAGGGAGCAAAGGGAGATACGGGAGCCACAGGTCCCCAGGGACTGGCAGGGCCTGCTGGGCCTCAAGGGGCGAAGGGAGATACGGGAGCCACAGGTCCCCAGGGACTGGCAGGGCCAGCTGGGCCTCAAGGGGCGAAGGGAGATACAGGAGCCACAGGTCCCCAGGGATCGGCGGGGCCAGCTGGGCCTCAAGGGGCGAAGGGAGATACAGGAGCCACAGGTCCCCAGGGATCGGCGGGGCCAGCTGGGTCGGCTGGACCGGCGGGGCCTCAAGGTCCAAAGGGAGACACGGGAACCACAGGTTCGCAGGGACCGGCAGGACCCGCTGGACCGGCAGGACCTGCTGGACCGCAGGGCCCGGCGGGATCAGGAAGTTCGCCAGCCGCCGGTCGATGTTACGACAACACCAATCGATTCGTGGACTGCGGCAACGGTACGGTGACCGACACGCAGACGGGATTGATCTGGTTGAAGAACCCGGGGTGCTTCCCCGCCATGGACTTTGCAGCAGCAAACAACGCGGCGGCGAGTCTGCACAGCGGCCAGTGCGGCCTGACGGATGGTTCGGCAGCGGGTAGTTGGCGCTTGCCGACACAGAACGAGTGGGCGGCGATTCTGAAAGCGACCTGCTATGGACCTGGAATCGCGACGATTCCCGAAAGGACCGGAGTCGGCTGCTTCGATACATCCGTAGCAGACCCGTGGGCCGATGGTGTGCAGGTGAACATCTACTGGTCGTCTGCTGCCTACGCGGACGTTTTCGGCGCCGCCTGGTTCGCGACCCTCTATTGGGGTTATGTCGACTACACCGGCAAGATCAACACGTTCCTCGTGTGGCCGGTGCGTGGTGGGCAATAGCGGAGTGCCGATTCGTTTCAGGCGAGTGTACTTCCGGCCGGCTGAAATGCCCCTGGCACTGCCGTGCGGGATCTCCGCTTGCCGAGTCTCATGGAGGCGATTTCTGATACGGCGTTCACGGCCGTCAGAATATGGTCTTCGGTGTTGAAGGGGCCAATGCCGAAACGCACCGATCCCTTGATTTTGGCCGTACCCAGCTGCTCATGCACCAGAGGAGCACAGTGAAGGCCCGTGCGGCAGGCGATGTCGTAATCAACATCGAGCATGGTTCCTGCATCTCCTGCTTCCAGCCCTTCGATATTGAAGCTCATGACGGATAGATGGTTCGTGAGGCTGTCCTGGCAGTAAAGGGTGACTCCTTCGATCTCTGCCAGGCCTTCCCTCAAACGCGCGGCCAGTGCCATTTCCTGCTTGTGTAGCGTTCCAATTCCCTTCTCCTGAATCCAACTCACGCCTGCATGAAGTCCGGCCGCTCCCAATATGTTCGGGGTGCCGTACTCGAGACGAAAGGGATAGTCTTCAAGGTGCAGACGCTCCGCCGAGCGTACCCCTGTCCCGCCGGCGCGTGTCTGCCGGATATTGATTCCTTCCCCGATGTACACCCCTCCGATTCCTGTGGGCCCGAGCAAGGATTTGTGGCCGGTAAAGGCAAGCACATCCACGTTGTCATTGCGCACGTCGATTGCCAGATGGCCAGCAGTCTGAGAGGCATCGACGGCGAAGGGTATGCCGTGTTCGCGGCAATGACGTCCAATCTCCCGGATCGGCTGGACCGTCCCGATGACATTGGATCCGTGGTTGACGATCACCAGACGAGTTTCGGGACGGAAGCGGCGACGGATCTCGCAGGGGTCGACGAATCCGGAGCCGTCGAAGGGAACGTAGTCCACCTCGACACCACCATATTTCCACAGGTGATACAGCGGACGCAGCACGGAATTGTGTTCGAGCGTCGTCGTGATGGCGTGGCTGCCCTCGGCCAGCATGCCGAAGATGATGAGGTTGAGCGCATCGGTAGCGTTATAGGTAAAGCAGAGCCTGTTATAGTCGCCGCCGCTGAAGAACCGGGTCAGCAGCCTTCTTGTGTTATCCAGCAACTCTCCCGCCTCCATGCACAAGTCATAGCCGGAGCGTCCCGGATTGACGCCGGCACGGCGATAGAACTGGTCCATAAAAAGATAAACAGACTCCGGTTTCGGATAGGAAGTCGCGGCATTGTCCAGGAAGATCAGTTTTTCCATGATAAGACCTCGGTTCAATGAAACTTGCCTGCTAGCGGGATCAAAGGAAGAGTATTGACTCGAATCCTCTCGCAATCGGGTCAGGCCATAGCCGTAACGGATTCGCAGTTTTTACGGGCGGATTTCGTCCTGGACTGCAGTTCTCCCAGCACGAATCGACGGACGACATCGTCGATGGGGCCCTCGACGCCGGCCATGACCTCGATCCCCCACCAGCTCAGCACGGACTTCGCGGGCGTTCCGATATTTCCGACAATCAGGTGCTTGATCGAGTTCCGGCAAAAGAGTTCAGCCCAATATTCGTGCTTGCAGCCGGGATTCGGAATGATGAATGTCTCCTTGATTTTCCCGTTCTCGATGTCCACGATCGTGCAGGCCGGACAACAGCAGAAATCTGATGATACGAAATCCTGATCCGTAGCGATGGCGATTCTCATGTGATTTCCTTCCAAGGCATTATCTTTTCCTCAATTGACGGAGATCATCTCTTCGACCCGGGATCACTGCATGGCTTGCTTGGCCAGGAATCTTGCCCCTCCCGGCCGGCATTCCCTGCAGAGCCCAAGAAATTCGATATTGTGGTCCCTGACGAGGAATCCATACTTCCTCTCCATGATTTCCTCGGTTTTTCTAACCAGATCGAGCTCCTCTTTCTCAAAATCCCGATAGTTCAGGATTTTCCCGCAATCCGTGCAGATAAGATGGTGGTGGTGATCGGACTGGTCGCCTCTTTTGTACTCGTACCGCAGCTGGCCGTCCCGGCATTGGAGTTTGCGAAGCAGCCCGGCCTTATCCAAAAGGTCGAGCGTCCGATAGACCGTCGCGATTCCGATGTCGCGGTTCGAGGGCTGAAGCAGTGCGTAAACCTCCTTTGCACTCAAATGCTGCTGGCTCTGCATGAGGAGGCCAAAGATCTCTTCCCTGGGCATGGTCCATCGCTCGCAGTGCTCTCTGATTTTCTTTCGGTGCTGCCCTGCTTTTTTCCCCTTCATCTGAACGAGGCTCTATTGATAATGATTATTAATATAATTACACCTTAAACCTTCCGGCTCATTTCTGTCAAGTCCCTCATACACTGCGGCCCCCCCTCGATGCATAAAAAGCTCAAACTCTACAGTTGGGGAACGTCGGTATCGGGATCGGTATCGCAATCGCCATCGCGGTCGCTATCGGCTTTTGCCGGTTAAGAGTTCCGATTGCGATCCCGATACCGATTTGTCTGTTTTCGGAACAGGGTTCAGATTTCCGGCGCTGAGACCCCAGCACATGCTTTGGGTGTATGATCAGCAAGAACCTGGAGCCGGGAACCGGTTGGCTGACGCACAGCAGTGTGGCCGGACCTCGGACCAGAAATGCCTAGTCTGGAGTCGAAGCTCCGTGCGCTTTCCATCCGGCCGTGCTGCGCATCGTTTGCTTGCCGGCATTGCGGCTGCAGGACTCCTGATTGCTCTTACTGCCGGCGCCCGCCAAGTTCAGGCTCCCGCCAGTTTTGCCTCGCGGTGCGCGCAGTTATCCGAACCCGGCGGCTATTTCGACACCGACAACCTGATTTCGAACGAAAGGTCGTACCTGCACGTTGTCCCCGCGCTGCGGCAGGCCGGAATCGCCGGCGGCGCCTACATCGGCGTCGGTCCTGATCAGAATTTTTCGTACATCGCGCAGGTGCGTCCGTCGATGGCGTTCATCATCGACGTTCGCCGGGACAACCTCCTGTTGCATTTGCTGTTCAAGGCGCTGTTTCAGCTGTCGCGCTCGCGGGTCGAATACCTGAGCCTGCTCTTCGGAAGAACGGTGCCTGAAGCTCCGGATGAATGGGGACGCGCCGGGATCGATCGCCTGCTCGCTTACATCGACGGCGCCGGGTCTTCATCGCAAGCCACCACCGACCTGCGGGCCAAGGTCGACGCTCTCATCAAGGGATTCGGGATCCCGCTGTCCAAAGACGATCTCGCGACGATCGACCGATACCACAGGACTTTCATCGCCCGCGGCCTGCTTTTGAAGTTCGAGACCACCGGGCGTGGACCGCTCAGCTACTATCCCACTTATCGCGAACTGCTTCTCGAAACCGATCGCCAGGGACATCGTTGGAATTTCCTGGATTCAGATGACGACTACCAATTCGTCCGCTCGCTCGAGCAGCGCGATCTCATCATTCCGGTTGTCGGCAATTTGAACGGTCCGTCGGCGCTCGTCGCCATCGGACGGGTGATGGCAGAGCGGGGCGACCAGTTGTCGGTCTTCTACGCATCGAACGTCGAGTTCTACCTGTTTCGTGACGGCACCTTCCCTAAGTTTGTCGACAATCTGTCGCTCCTGCCGCACTCAAATCGGAGCCTCATCATTCGCGCGGTTTTTGCCGGCGCATCCCCATCGCAACTGGCGCCGGGCTACGCGAGTTCCTCCATCGTGCAACCGGTGGACGATCTGTTGCAGGGATATGCAAAGGGAAGATTCAGAACCTATCGTGAGCTGACGATGGGCCGGTAGTCGCCGGACCGGTCGAAACACTCGAAGAGGTGCAGATTCTTCAAATCAAACAGGAAAGTCATCATGAATACGGATCCCGGCTGATGCTGGATATGCCGGCCATGTCGCTTGTGACCGCGATCGCCCGCGTCGCGTAGCAGTGGATTCGGGGCATCCGTTTGAGACACACGTCGGCGTCCCGAGATCCATTCCTGCTATTCGTTCATGAATATCTTCACTGCTTCGTGAAAACCTGTTTATGGGTCAGTTCACCCCTGGGAGTGAAACGAGTCGTCTTGATGATCAGAGTCTGGCCATTGTCGGCCAGAGAGAACTCTTCTTTGGAGCTGATCACCATTTCGCCGTTAGGGCCGGAAACCGTCTGCTTATTCTGGATCACCAGGGCATCACCTGTCAGCTGCACAGTAGAAGTGATGTTGCCTCTCCCCATGGGAGCAGGATTCGTGGTTTCCGCGCCGTCCATCCTGAAATGCTGCTCGAGACTGCGATTCGGGTCGCCGCTCCCCATTTTGCGGGTAATAACCAGTGCATCGGCGGTCTGCTCTATGGCAAGGGCCGTGTCGCCGTCTTGCCCGCCGCCGCGACGCCCTCCACCCGCCCTGCCTCTGCCCGGTAGAGTTCCACCATAAATCCCCCCTGCCCCTCGGGCGCCTCCCCGTCCCATCTGTGCTGGTGGATCGCTTTTGCTCTTGTCCAGCGTCCAGGATCCACTCAGGTCAATCCCCCCTGCAGCGAGCACTACAGCCGCTCCCAGCAGAAGAAACAGACTTGCCATACCAAACATGCGTTTCCTCATTGCCATCTCCTATGGGTCTGTCTCATTTGCCTACACCTTCATCTCTCATCTCCACTTAAATCTACGCCGTGGATCCCGGCAAGGCAGTTAAATCCAGGTAAAAACCACTTTACCTCAGGTTAACATTCCACCTCCGCACAGGCAGAGGGCAGCCCAGGCGCCGGAGAAGAGCTTCCGGATGTTCTATTTAGCTGTAGCGACTTGAGTTGTGGATTCGGTGTGTTTTTCCGGATGTGAGCGGCGCCTCATGAGGGCAATCGGCAAGCGCGAATGAACTGATAGCCAAGCATGGTGAGATGGTATATCCGAACCGGATCGATGCCTTTTACATCCGTAGGCAGTCCCCACCCGGGGGCTTCCATGTCGAGGCGATATGAAAGGAGATTCAGTCTCTCCAGGTTGTCGAGGATGACCATGAAATCCCTCAAGTCACCCGGAATATTGATGAGCGCCTGCTCCCGCGTCTCCTTGGGTCGTCCGAGGCCGAGTCGCAGGTATTTGATCAGCAGGTCCACGTCAGTTCCAAGAGCGATACTCTGGGCCGCCGGCAACTCCAGGATGTCTTTATCGATTCCGTATTCCCGCTCGACGAAGTCATGCAGACTGATCAGAAATGTCGTTTCAGACGGCGAGAGTTGCCTGAGAATCTCGACGAAGAGCGGGGTGATTTTTGGCCGATCATCCAGTCTGGCAGCGTTCGCCAGGAGGGCCGCCCAGACCGTGTGCAGCTTTTCGTTATCCTCGCCAGAGGCATGGTCGAGCACCGCCAGCAGGATATTTTCAGGTATGGTGCAGGCTTCATAGCCCCCCTCTTCGATCATCCGAGCAGTCTTCCTGATCAGCTTCAACTGACGCTCGGCCCTGAGGGGGCGCGATTCATCGCCGATCATGTCGGTCACTTCCCCCGCGGCCGGCCCCGCCAGATTCTGTAAGATCCGGACGAGAGCTTTGTCGATCTTGCCCAACTACGCACCTCCATTGTTCAGGGGGTCGGATCTGCAAAAATCAAGATTTCGCACAGAATGTCGATTGTTGCAGATTTGAGCCCATATCTATTGAGTGATTCTCTGGATCTTCAGGAAGTTCGTTGCTCCCTTGACGGCTATCGGCATGCCGCCCAGAACAGCCACGGAATCGCCGTCCGTTGCCAGGTGGCGGGCCAGGAGTTCGTTCTCTACGCACCGCAACAGGGCATCGCTATCGCCTACAAAGTCCACCAGCAGGGGGGACACACCCCAATAGAGCGCGGCCAGGTTATAGACACGGGGATCATGGGTGAAAGCCAGTATGGGCACCTTGGGTCGTTCCTTGGACACCAATCGCGCCGTGTAGCCCGATTGCGTGAAAGCGCAAATGGCTTTGAGTTCCAAGTCGCCGGCGATGGTACAAGCCGCATGAGCGATTGCCTGGGGATACGCGCGGCGCACGTGATCGGCCGCCGTGCAGCCCCGCCCGCTCGCCTCGGCCTCCTGGGCGATGCGCCCCATCATCCGCACCGCCTCCAGGGGGAAGCGCCCTACCGACGTTTCGCCAGAGAGCATAACCGCGTCGGTGCCGTCCAGGATGGCATTGGCCACGTCGCTGGCCTCGGCCCGGGTGGGATATGGATTGTTGACCATGGACTCCAGCATCTGGGTGGCGGTAATCACCAGCGCACCACGACAGTTGGCCGCCTCGATGATCTGCTTCTGCAGGATCGGCACCTTCTCCGGACTCATCTCCACGCCCAGGTCGCCCCGGGCGACCATAACCCCATCGCAGGCCTGCAGAATAGCGTCCAGGTTCTGCACCGCCTCCGGCTTCTCGATTTTGGCGATCACCGGTATATCTGCCTGGCGCTCTTTGATCAGGCGGCGCACCTGGAGCAGATCCTCCGCCCGGCGCACGAAGCTCACGGCGATGTAATCCACGCCCTGGGCAACGCCGAAGTCCAGGTCGGCCCGGTCCTTTTCAGTGACAGCCGGCGCGCTGAGCTTCACTCCCGGCAGGTTCATGCCCTTATGTTCGCCCAGCAGACCGCCGTGCACGACGCGGCAGCGAACCGAGGTCGCATCGGTGGAGAGCACCTCCAGTTCCATAAGCCCGTCGGCCAGGAGGATGCGGTCGCCGGTGTGGACGTCGCCCGGCAGGTGGGGGTAGGTGGTAGCAATGAGCGAGGCGTTTCCCAGCACGGGCCGGGTGGTAACGGTGATCTCAGCCCCCTCCGCCAGACTCACCTCGGATCCGCCCTGGAGTGCGCCGGTGCGGATCTTGGGACCGCTCAAGTCCTGCATCAGCGCCACCGCATGTCCGAGGCGCGCGCTGATCGAACGCACGGCGCGAATCACCTCGCCGTGCTCTTCCCGGGTGCCGTGGGAGAAGTTCAGGCGGGCGGCATCCATGCCGGCGCGGATCAGCGCCTCCAGCCTCTCCTCGCTTCGGCTGGCAGGACCGATGGTGCATACAATTTTGGTTTTTCTCATACCATTTTGCAGATACGAACCTGCCGGAATTCGCAGATCCGGGTCTCGAAATCAACGCTCTCCCCCCAGCTTCGATCGGCATGAAAATCCTGAAAGCGATCCTTTGACCGCCAGGGTTCCACATAACGGGTTGATTGATAAACTATCCAGGCTATGATTGCTATCAAATTCTCAGGGGTGGCGGAAAATGGCGGGAAAGACAAGAGCTAAAGATATGGATTTTAGAGTGCGGAGTTTGATGCTGGTGATTCTGGCAACCTGCAGTGCCGGCCTGTTCTCATGCCGGAAAAAGGAAATGACACCGGCAAGACAACCCATCAATTTCAACGAAGCGGTTCTGCAGAAAAACAAGGAATTCCTCGCAAGCCCCCTGGCCAACACGAAAAAGGGGATATTCGAGAAAAAGCTACAGATGCAGGATCGGGTGTTGCAGGAGTTCGCCAGGTGTCCGGAGTGCATCGTGAGGAAGGTTGTCGGAACCCAACGGAATTACCTGTTTGATGCCGTCACGGACTGCGACACCACGATGCGGGTCGGGACTGCCTTTGACGGCGGGAAATGGATCTGTAATCCACAGTCATTGCCGAACGCGTCCATAGTGTATTCTTTCGGCGTCGGCGATGACATTTCCTTTGATATCGACATGGCGGGCCTGTTTGGCTGCGACGTTCATATGTTTGATCCTTCACCGTCTGTAGCAGCAAACTTCGCCAACTTCAAATCAGGCCAGCTATGCGGCCGCGGCCGCATCTATTTTCAGCCTGTGGGCCTGGGCCCGGTGTCGGGCGAAGGAAAGAATCAGTGGAATCTGGTCATTGAAGGGCAAAAGTGCGCCGTCAAGAGCCTTGCCGCCATTGCCGGCTCCCTGAACCACACTCACGTCGACATCCTGAAGATCGATGTCGAAGGAGGAGAGTTTGCAGCCCTGAAGCAGATGCTTTCGTCGCAGAGTCTGCTTTCCCTGGGCGTACAACAATTGTTGGTCGAATTCCATTTGTGGAACGACGAGGCATTCGCGGATTTCATCCGCATCGTGGGTGCGCTCAAGAGTCAAGGATTCCTGCTGTTCCGGAAGGAATTCAATCCCTATGCAGCCGACAAATGCGCAGAATATGCTTTTGTCCGACAGCCGTCGGATCAGCAACCGGCAAGGTAGTCGGCCTCGGAGCAGCAGCCGCGGCTGATTTGGCTTGCCGCGCAAAAGTGATCACGATTAGAATGCCCCTCGACAACCAGCACTTTCAAAGGAGATTCAGGCAATGATGCGCAACAGAACCACAGCCGTTATCTTTACCCTGACCTTAGTGCTGCTGACCCTCGGCGCCCCGACGATCGCGAGCGCACAGCAGCAGCAACAATTCCAACCGAGCGTCGGGCAGGCAGGCAAGGACGTCATCTGGGTACCGACACCCAAGGAACTCATTGAAGCCATGTTCGATCTGGCCAAGGTGTCGCCCAATGACTATGTAATCGACCTCGGCTCGGGCGACGGTCCCTGGGTGATTGCGGCTGCCAAGCGCGGGGCGCGCGCCCTCGGCGTCGAGTACAATCCCGACATGGTGGAGCTCTCTAAAAGCAATGCCCAGAAGGAGGGTGTGTCCGGCAAGGCGAACTTCGTGCAAGGCGACATTTTCGAGACCGATTTCAGCCAGGCTACCGTGGTCACGATGTACCTGTTGCCTGACCTGAACATGAAGCTGCGGCCCAAGATTCTCGAAATGAAACCGGGCACCCGCGTGATTTCGCATGCGTTCAACATGGAGGACTGGGAACCGGACCAGACAACGAGCGTCGAAGGCCGCACAGGCTATTTGTGGATCGTCCCTGCCCGGGTGGCGGGCACCTGGACCTTGCAGACTGCAGCGGGCCCGGGGGAACTCATTCTGAGGCAGAGTTTCCAGAAGATAGAAGGCATCCTGAGAATAAGCGGCAAGGATCAGCCGCTGAAAAACGCGAAGCTCGAGGGTGCCAAAATAAGCTTTGCAGCCGGCGAGACGCAGACCTATTCCGGGAATGTCAACGGCAACACGATCGCAGGCACCTTCAAATCCGGCACCGGTCCCGAGGCGAAGTGGACGGCCGATCGCCGCGTATCCAGGTGAGCCGTCTGCCACCTTTGAATCGGACGAAGCAGCCACTCATGCGCCGGCATACCCACGCGCATGAAAATGAAGACTGATGTGAGGGATATCCTATGTCATCAAGCAATCGTACGCGGTCGTTCCTTTTAGTGACTGTTCTATTGCTCTTCTCCGCACTGGGGCTGAGCGTTCCCGCCGGTGCTCCGCAGGCAGCCAAGGATTCTTCCGAAGCCAAGACGCGCCTGCGCAATTTCCAGAAACACCAGGCCATGCGCGCCAGTTCGCCATTCAAAGACGTCAAGTGGACTGCCGTCGGCCCGATGACCATGAGCGGACGAATGGTGGACGTGGAGGCTCATGTTTCACAGCCCGGAGTGATTTACGCAGCCGCCGCACAAGGGGGCGTTTGGAAATCCACAGACGATGGGGTGAACTGGACTGCCATCTTCGAGGACTATCCTGTCGAATCCATCGGAGACCTCGCCCTTGCGCCGTCAAATCCCAATATCGTCTGGGTCGGCACCGGAGAAGCCAACATTTTCCGGAGCTCGCAGGCTGGAATCGGAATTTACAAATCCATCGACGCGGGCCAGCACTTTACTTACATGGGACTGGGAGACACGCAACATATCGCCCGAATTATCGTGCACCCCAAGAATCCTGACATCGTCTACGTCGCTGCTCCCGGCCATGAATACACTTACAATCCGGAACGAGGTGTCTACAAAACCATCAACGGCGGCAAAACCTGGCAGAAGATCTTCTACAAGGACGAAAAAACCGGCATCATCGATCTGGCCATGGACCCGGAAAACTCTGAGATCCTCTATGCGAGCACGGCCGAAAGGATGCGTTACCGCTGGAACGATCCCAAGCCGACTCCCCAGAGCGGCCTTTACAAGACCGTCGACGGCGGCAAGACCTGGAAGCCGCTGACCAACGGGCTGCCGGATTTCTCCACGGGAGAGTACGAGCGGATCGGGATGGACATCTGCAGGACCAATCCCAACGTCGTTTACGCCCTCATCGACAAGTTAGTCAAGGACAGCAGCGGAAAGGAAATCGACGGGGCCTACCTCTATCGCAGCAATAACAAAGGGGAAACCTGGCAGCTGGTCGAAGGCAACGACAAGATCAAGGGTATCTATCCCGGCTATGGCTGGGTGTTTGGCCAGGTCAGGGTTGACCCTGCGAACGCGGACATTGTCTATGTCATGGGGATTAATTACCAGCGGTCGAAGGACGGGGGAAAGACTTGGGAAAGCCCCCCGGCTAGGGGCCATCCCGACTTTCACGGGATGTGGATCGATCCGACGGATTCGTCCCATGTCCTGGTTGTAAACGACGGCGGCATCATGATCAGCCATGATGGGCTCGCCACCGCCAAACACCCGACCAATATCCCCATCGCCCACATGTTCAGCGTGGCGGTGAGCCAGACCAAAGGCAAATTCTGGGCTTACACTAACGTTCAGGATTCAGGCGGGTATCGGGGCGAAATCGACATGACCGCCGGCCGCGACAAAATCACCTGGAAAGAATGGGAAAGTGCCATCGGCGACGAAGCCGGGCGCCATGCCGTAAATCCGGTCGACCCGAACATTGTCTATTATGTAATACGTTATGGCGGCGGCCCATCGCTGATGGATTACACCAAAGCGGCCGCCGAGGCGCAGGCTCAAGCGCAAGCGCAGGCACAAGCACAAGCGCAAGCTCAAGCGCAGGCGCAGGGACAGGCGCGAGGGCAGGCACAAGTGCAGGCACAGGGACAAGCACGAGGCCAGGCGCAAGGAGCCGCACGAGGACAAGGACGAGGAAGCCGCCTGGGCAACACGACGATTGCTCCTAACTTCGGCACCGACAGGAAACGCGCCCAGTGGGTATCTCCCATCATCGTATCTCCCCACGATCCGAATCGGGTGCTCTTCGGCGCCCAGTTCCTGTTCCTCACCGACGATCAGGGCAAGATCTGGAGAAAGATCAGTCCCGATCTGACGAACTTCGATCCGACAAAACAAGGGAATATCTTCTATTCCACGATCTGGTCCATCTCCGAATCCCCGCTGAAGAAAGGCCTGATTTACGCAGGGACCGACGACGGCAACATCCAGATCACCAGGGATGAAGGTGGAAGCTGGGAGAAGATCAACAGCGGCCTTCCCCCGGAACGCTTCATCGCGAGCATCGAGGCCTCCCGCTTCGACGAGGGAACGGTGTATGTCGTCGTCAATGGCAAACGGCACAACGATTTCAACCCATACCTGTACAAGTCCACAAATTACGGGAAGACCTGGACCAACATTGCCACTTCAGTGCCCGGCGGCATCTTGAACGTAGTGAAGGAAGATCCAACCAACAAGAATATCCTCTACCTGGGAACCGACCTGGCCGTTTACGTGACAATCGACGGCGGCAAGAAATGGGAAGTGCTCGGCACGGGCCTGCCGACCGCCTACGTTTTCGACCTGGCTATCCAGACGGCGGAGAATGTCGTTGTGATCGGCACCCATGGCCGCGGCTGCTTCGTGGCAGACCTCCTTCCGGTCCGGGCGGCCGCGAAGAAGTAACGCGTCAATCTGCGATAAGGGGATAGCCCATAACGGAGTGTCCCCTTCTCGGACACTACTCACGACGGAGTCCTTGGAATGCGCAAGCTTGCTTGCGCGTTGACTTCGGGTAGCTTGCCCCATGCAAACAGACCGGCGCAACAAGCGCCTGCTTGGCAAGCGCTGCCGCACTCCATAGGAGCAGCAACGATGAAAACGATCGGACTGCTGGGAGGGATGACCTGGCATTCCACAGTCGACTACTACCGTTTGATTAACGCCGGAATACAGGCGCGGCTGGGGGGAAGCCACTCGGCGCAGTGCATTCTTTATTCCCTGGAGTTCGCCGAAGTCGAAGCGCGGCAGAACGCGGGGGAGTGGGACGCTTTGGCGCGTCTCATGGTCGAGGCCGCCCGGCGCGTCGAGCGGGCCGGAGCCGAGTTCCTCGTGATCTGTGCCAATACGATGCATCAAATGGCCGGAACCATTGAGGCTGCGCTGTCCATCCCGCTGCTTCACATCGCCGATGCCGCGGCGGGCGAGATCCGGAGGCAGGGCCTGCAGACCGTCGGCCTCCTGGGAACCCGCTACACCATGGAGCAGGATTTCTATCGCAATCGACTGGAAAAACAGCACGGCCTCAGCACTCTGATCCCCGGCGAAGAGGAAAGAAAGGTCGTCCATGACATCATTTTTCGGGAGCTGAGCCGCGGCATCATTTCCGAAGCCTCACGCGATGCCTACAAGTCCGTAATTCGCAATCTCCAGGCTCGCGGCGCCGAGGGTGTAATCCTGGGCTGCACGGAGATTCCGCTCCTGATCCGGCCTGAGGATTATCCCATGCCTCTGTTCGATACCACTGCACTCCATGCCGCAGCAGCCGTGGAGTGGTCGATCGGAAAGCAGTCCTAAAGGAGGAAACCATGAAACCAGGACTTTGCCTTGCCGTCATTCTTCTCTTTGCCTCTGCGCTCGTCAGCCAGACGCCCCAGAAGCGGGGCCCAAAGGTTTTCATCTCTGTCGACATGGAGGGGATCTGGGGCGTCGTGCACAGCGAACAGGTCTCATCCGGATCTGCGGATTACGGCGCGGCGCGGCGCTGGATGGCCGAAGATGTGAATGCGGTCATCGAAGGGCTGCTTCAGGCCGGGGCCGCGGAAATCGTCGTGAACGACTCCCATGGCAGCATGCGGAACATCGTAGCCGACAGCTTGAATCCCCGAGCTGCGCTGATCACCGGATCTCCCAAGCCGCTGTCGATGATGCAGGGAATCGATGCGTCCTTCGATGCCTGTATCTTTGTCGGCTACCACGCGCGTGCCGGATCCACGCCGGCCATTCTGGACCACACCATCTCGAGCGCAACCGTCCGGGCCATTCGCATCAACGGCCAGGAATTGCCGGAGCTCGGGATCAATGGCGCGATCGCCGGTTACTATAAGGTTCCGGTCATCATGATCAGCGGCGATACCGAGACGTGCGTTCAGGCCAAGACCATCCTTGGCCAGGAGTTGGTCACGGCAGCGGTCAAGGAAGCCATCGGCCGGCAGGCGGCACGACTCCTTCCCGCCCAGGAAGCCCGGGCACGCCTGAAAAATGCCGTAATGGAAGCTCTTGGGAAAAGGGACAAGATTCCAGCGTTTCGCCTGAATCCCCCCTACACGTTCGAGGTCGAGTTCCTCAACAGCGCGCAGGCCGAACCCGCGGCGCTGCTGCCGGGTGTCAAGAAGTCAAATCCGCGCGCCGTGACGTTTACGGCGAATGATTATCTGGAAGGATTCAAGCTGATGAGGGCGATTATCGCCCTGGCAGGCACGATATCTTAGGCTCAACGCCCGATCTCGTATACCAGGTGGCAGTCGCCAATCGGGCCCGACTTGCGAATCTCCTTCAAACGGGCGTTTTTGATGCCCAAATTCCTGACCAGCGCTCCGATTGGAAACATTGAGATCGCACAGGCCGCGCTGATCCCATGCTTTTCCTTGACAAGCTTGCCATGACAGATAGCGCATCTTCTTACTTTTAAGACGTAGTCCATCCCCTCCTTCTCAAACGTGACTGTTTCGGCAAGCTGAAGACCTTCTTGTAGATAGGCTGCCATTTTCCCCATCAGCTCATCGACACTCCCGGCCCGCGATATCGTCGCTGCCCATTCCGCCCCAAGGCTCCTACCGGCTCTTGCGAACACCCTTTGATTTTCTTTTCCTAAGGAGCCCTGGATCGCACATAGAATCTCAAGAATCAGTTTCTGCGGAACCATTGTCCCTTCCGCCATACTCCACAACCCCTTTCCTGCATCAAATTATTCAACGGAAGCAGCAGATCATACCATTTCATCGATCTTTTTGTGTCTTTCGTGGCTGCTGCGGTTTTGAAACCAGTCGAAATCGGGCGGGAACTGCACTATATTGGATCCGCTTTCCCTGCCACCAGGAACGCAGTGCATGCGGATCCCGAGTCGAGATGGCGCGCCCTGGGGCCTGAGGCAAACGAGGGCGCTCCTTGGATTGAGATCGATTGCAGGAGTCTTCCATCGATCATTATGGCATGCGGATCACCGGTTTTACTCCAACGACGCCAGGGCGCGCTGATCGCCTTCGTCAGCCTCGGGATCTACCTGCTGCTGCCTGCCCGGGAATTTTACTGGGACGGTGTCGGTTTCGCTCGGACCATTGAAACTTCGAATGCCTATCCCGATGCACTCCTGCATCCCAATCACCTGCTGTACAACCTGATGGGATACGCAGTGTGGAAGAGCGCGGCCGCAGCCGGTATCGACTTGCGCGTGCTCTTTGTGCTTCAGGCTCTCAGCGCGCTCTTTGCGGCCGCAAGCGTGTATCTGGTCTGGCACATCGTGGCGGAGTTGACCGGATCCGCCCGCCGCGGCACCTGGTGCGCGCTCCTGTTTGCGTTTTCTGCCCAGTGGTGGAGGTTTGCAGCCGACGCGGATGCGTACATCCCATCCATCTTCTTTCTCCTGGTGAGCTTCCGGTTCTTGCTTCCCACACGGCCTCCGCGGCCCTGGGCTGCCGGGCTGGCCCACGGCGCAGCCATGCTGTTCCACCAGCTCGCGCTGTTTTTCTTTCCCGTGGCCGTCGTCGGGTTCCTGGTGCCGGCAGGGCAGGAGGTTAGCGGAGGCCGGAAGCGGCAAAAAATGGTCCGGGCTGCGCAATACGGCGCTACGGCATTCTCAATCACGGCAGCAGCTTACATATCGGCGTTTTCCCTCGTACACCCGCATGCAGGCCCTAGGCAGTTCTGGGAATGGATCACGGTGCGCTCGCAGGACGTCACCTTTCTGGCGGTCGGCATGTTGCGCAGTACACGATATACGGTGCGCGGCACCATGCGGCTGTTTTTCGGCGGCAGGGTCAACCAGATGCCTCTCGATCCTGTGACGGTGGCCGGCGCGCTGGCATTCGGGGCCCTCGCAGTGCTGCTCGCGATTCATGTGGTGCGCGCATTGCAACCGATAGCGAAAGATCCTCCCGGACCTTCATCAGAAGGACTCCGTGCCTGGCTCGGGGCGAACCGGCCGGCCCTCGTCTGGATAGTGACCTACGTAGTGTTTCTTTTCTTCTGGCAACCGCAAAACACGTTTTACCGGCTCTTCTACCTCCCGCCGTTGATATTCCTGCTGGCGACCTCGCAGGTCTGGCGTGCACATGGGGTCCGATTGCCGGCGCTGCTCGCGGCAATGGTGTGTGCCTGGAACTTCACCGTCTCCATCTATCCGCACTCCAGGACAGAAGCCAACGAGGTGCTTTCTTTTGCGCTGCAGCACAATCAGGACTGGCAGCAGGACGCCGAAATCCTTTACAGCAATTCCCACTCCGATCTCTGGCTCATCAGCTATTTCAATCCGCAAGCCGCATGGATCGACCTGCCCGCTCCAGGCGTGGCCGAAGTCGAGAGCCGCCGCGTGGAGGCCGCACAGAAAAATCGGCCGCTCTGGCTGGAAGGCACCGCTTACGATGCCGTGGCTGCAGCTTCCGGCGGGCGGACCTGGCTGGACCGGCACCTCGATCTCGCTCACTCGCTTCTCTATACCACCCCGGCCCACAGGATCCGCTACTACAAGGTCAAATGATGAAACCACGAATCCGGGATCATGAAATGCCGGCCGTTCCCCGATCGGGTTTTCCGCCGGCCAGAGCAGGCGCGCCAGGGACTCCGAGACGATGACAACCCCAGGAGACCATAGGCCATCGTGTTCGGTAAAGTCGCGCCCAAGAAGCAAAGGTATCCCCATCGCCTGGAAATAGCCCGGGGACACATCGGCAAACGAGACTCTTCGGTTCACACCGCAAAGTAGGTCGCGTCCGGCGGCCGCGACCTACATTTCTTCTATACGCAAAGCACGCTGAGGCGACCGGCCAGGGACAGAGATGGGGTAGGGTTCGAGGCGCCGTCCGGCACCTCCTTTGCAGGTGCCATACCTCGAATTCTCACAGCTTTTTAGCGGTTAAGCGCGCCGCCGGTTTTGCCTCTCAGCGCCGCACGAGCCACAGCCGGGGATCCACTTGCAGGGAACCCGGCGGGACAGCAAACAGCGCCGGATCGGGGTCTCCCAACTTGACGGAGATCGCTTCCTTCGAGTCGGTGAGCCTGGGCAGAAGCCAGCGGTTGCGGTAGACCTTGTAGCTTTTCAAGCACTCGCAATCGAGCGACGGGGCCAGATAGAGCTCTTCCTCCTGACTTCCCCACCAGCTGCCCCGGGTCCATTTGGAAACGCTTACGCCCGCGACCGTCGCCTCTCCGGCATATTTGAAATCCGCGCCGAAATGCCGAATCGCGGTGCTGCAGGTGCTGTCTCCTTCGCTCGAGCGCCGGGTCGTAAGTCGGAACCAGGTCACGGGAGGTTGACGTAAAAGCAGAAAAGAAGGAAGACGCGGCATCCTGCTGGGCGAGGATTGATATCTGATCACCTGGTTTCCATAGGGAAGATACATTACCGTCAACGGACGGTCGGTCCGCGTACTCCCCTTGAGAAACTGATAGCTCTCAGCGTCGACGGTTCTGCTCACGCCTGTTCCATCCCTGCGCACGGCCTCGGTAATGTCCGAACTGTAGCGGCGCACGTCGGTGATGCCGGCGCTGAAAAACTCCCATTGGGCGCGGTGGTACTGAATCGTGAAGCAGGGCGTGCCGCTCGGCGTCAGGCAATCCGAGGATGCGCCCGCCTGCTGATAGAACGCCGGTATGGGCAAGCCAGCCTCGTTCTCGCCTGACTCCGGCAGCGATCGCCCGGACGCCCGCGGCGCCACTCCCGGCAATAACACAAGGCCGAAGACTGCAACCAAAGCGATGTGCTTCATGGAAAGCCGGGCGACCGGCCTGAAGTTATTGTTCATGATTCTTCTCAGCCTCCTGCGCAGCCGGCGCGATTCCCGCGGGCAGGCAAATGACGCTCCCGCCATGACCCGGCCGGCCGCGACCTGTGCGGCATTCAACAGCGTCTGGCAATAGGTCGCGCGCGGGCTCAAGCCGGCCGCAACCACCAGATCATCGCAGCAATCCTCGCGCACGGCGCGGATGCCGCGCGCAAGGAGCCAGTACACGGGGTTGAACCACCAGACGGCCGACAACAGCAGCTGCAGCCAAATGCATGACGCAGCGGCGGCGGCCAGAGCCGCCCCAGCGTGACGATCCCGAGCACCAGCAGCGCGAGAATCGTGGATTGCCAGAAGGCGCCGCCCAAATAGGGAAACCAGTACGCGGCAGCCCGGTGGATCACGTCGATCATGCTCACGGCTTGCCGCCTTTCTCGGCGCTCTTCTCCTTCAACTCATCGAGCAGCTGCTGCAGATCCGCGAGTTCCTGCGGGTCAGGAAGCTTCCTCTCGAACAAAGACGCAACCAGGGCGACGCTGTCGCCGGCAAACACCCGGTGCAGCAACTGCGTGAGGACTTTGTTGTAGGTGGATTCGGCAAGGCGCGTGGGCCGATAAACGAAGGCTTTCCCGGTCGTGCCCTTTTTCTTGGTAACCAGCGACCGGCTCTCGAGCCGCTTCAGAAGCGTGAGCACGGACCCGTGGGCCATCGGGCGGTACTCACTCACGGCGTCTTTGACTTCCCGCGCCGTCGCTTTCTTCAACCGGCGCAGGCAGGCCAGAACCTCAAGCTCGGCATCAGGCGGTTTCTCGTGGGCCATCCGGATCCCCCGCACAAGGATAACGGTCGGATCGTCTGCTGAAAAGTATATTGACGTTTGTCTAAATGTCAAGCATTTATTTAGACAATTGTCTAGCACTTCTGCCGTGCCGGCTTCCCGGGAGGACAACCGGGAAAACTCCGGATCCCGGTTGCCCGTCGTGCGCATGGATCATCGTGGTTCGGCGGCCGCATCCTGGATGTCTGCAATCACGCGCTGACGGACCGAACGACGTTCAACGGCATCGAGGAATTAGAACCAAGGAGAGTGAGGGCGTAGAGCCGTCCCAGCGAGTACGAATACTTCCCCTTGGGATCGAGAGTCTGCGCGCGCAGCAGCAATTTCTCGGCCAGCGGCTTGTCGGCGACCTGCTCATGGTGCGCCAGCCGAGAACCACCCGGGAGAACAGGATCAAGACTCCAAAGCCGTAGGTCATCATCGCGGCCACGGGCCAGATTGAATTGCTTCCCCGGAGAGTCTCGGGAACCGGAGCCGTCTGGTTCGCGGGCGTGGGGTTCAGGGTAGAAACTTCGGAACTCGGGGCAGAACCGGCCGGCAACGAGGTTTCCGGAATTGCGGGCATCTCTCCGATGCCGGCAGCTGGAACGGGAACGGGAATCGAAATGGACCGGACGCAGTAGGGCAGAACCGGCATGAGCAGCATGGCACACAAAACGGCGGTCCAGGCCGCATGGCGTACGCCGCTGGAGCGCACCCGAACCATAAGAAGGACAAGAGCGACCATGGCAGCCACGAAGGCCACGCGCAAGGATGAATCCAGAACCACGCGGAAAAGAGCTCTGTTCCATTCTTGTTGACGTGCGTCGTTCACTAAAACCAGGACGCCGGCAGGGTTTCGGCGCCTTGGCAGTGGCTGCGGCGCGGGGAATTACAGGCTGCGCTTAAAGAGGAGGGTGGCGAGGGTCATCATCAGGAGGGCGAATATGATGAGAAACGACAGGTCGAATGCGATGGCTCCCAGGCCTGCATTCTTGAGCAGGAGTTCCTTGAACGCGTGAACCGCATAGGTGAATGGATCCACGGATGAGATCACCCGCATCCAGTTCGGGAATCCGTTGACGGGATAGACCGCGCCGCTGGGAAAGTAGAGGAGCGTATTCAAGACCCCCATGGTGGCGCGCGGCACGAGCGGATCGTTCACGCGCACCATCAGCATGAACATCATGCTGATGAGGGCCAAGGCCGAAACGACGATGACGATCAGCAGCTTGGCGAGGCGGACTGGGTCCAATGGATTCGGGATGCCGGCGATGATGGACCCGAGCGTGGCCAGGACCACGCCGGAGAGGCAGGCCTTGATCGCCCCGGACAAGGTGAATCCCAAAATGAGTTCCACCTTGCTGATGGGAGTGACGAGATACCCTTCATGAAGACCGCGGGCCTTGTCATCTATGAAAATGATGCCGCCGCCGATCATGGCCGAGATAAAAATCGCCAGCACAACCGTACCGGAGAGAAGGTACTGAATATAGGGGACGTAGGGATACACTTCGACCACCGAGAGCGTAGCCTGGGCCGGCAAGCGCGGCGGGGATCCCCGCTGGTTGAAGCTGCCGAGCAATTGAGTGAACGCCCCTTCGAGCGCCGCGACCGCAAAGTTGTCCGTGTTGTCTTCGATCAAAGCCACCCGCGGCGCCTCCTTTGCCAGGACACGGCGTGAGAAATCCGGCGGGATCTGGAGGACCGCGCTGATGCGTCCGTTGCGCAGGTCCGTCATCGCCTGATGTTCGTCCGCGTACATGACGGTATCGAAGGTGCGGGCGTTGGCTGCGATGGCGCCGCACAACTCGCGCAGCTTGACCGTTTCGATCTGCTTGTCCTGATCGACAATGCCCACATGGAGATTTTCCAGTTTCCCGCCAAATGCATAACCCAGAACCACCAGCTGGATCAGCGGGAAAAACATGGTGGTCAGGATCAGCGTAGGGCTGCGCCTGAACTTGCGGATGTCTCTTTCGATCATAGCCAGCGTGCCTCGCATGGGGCATCCTCAGTGTCGCTGTCGCTGATACATGATCCGGGGGTCCAGCTTCAACGCGTCCTGCAGGGCGTCGCGGAGCTGCCGGCCCGTGTAATGCACGAAAACGTCATCCAGCGTCGTGCTTTGCACGGACAGCGAGGTGATCTCGACCTGCTCATGCCGGGCGGTTTCGATCAATTCAGAAGTCGTTTTCGGCCCGTTGTTGGAGCTGATCCGGAAGACGTGGTCATCCGCCTTGACTTCCTGGACCTCGGGAAGCCGCTTCAGTGTTTCCATCCAGCCGTCCGGCAGGCTCGAGAAACTGACTTCCAGAATGTTCTTTCCGGGGATGGCGGCTTTAAGCTTGAGCGGGGAGTCCAGGGCGACGAGTTTGCCGTGGTCGACGATCGCCACGCGGTTGCACAGCCTGTCGGCCTCATCCATGTAATGCGTGGTCAGAAGAATCGTCAGCTCGCGCCCCTGCTTCAACTTCATCAACATCTCCCACACCGAAACACGCGAGACCGGATCGAGTCCCGTCGTCGGCTCATCCAGGAAAAAGATCTTGGGTTCGTGCACCAGGCCGCGCGCGATCTCCAGCCGTCGCCGCATCCCGCCGGAGAAGTTCTTTACCGGCTTGTCTCCCCACTGCTCCAGATCGACCGCCGCCAACAGCTCTTGGTTCGCCCGCTTCCGTTTCTCCCGCGGCACTCCATAGAGTTTGGCAAAAATGTCCAGGTTCTCTTCTGCGGTCAGATCCAGATCCGAAGTCATGGCCTGCGGAATGACGCCGATTGTCCGCCGCACTTTGTTGGCTGCGTTTCTCACATCGAATCCGTTGACCAGCGCGACACCCGAAGTCGGCGGCAGCAGGGTGGTCAGCATGCGGATGAGCGTCGACTTGCCCGCTCCGTTCGGGCCGAGGAGGCCGAAGATCTCGCCCTCATCGACAGTGAAGCTGAGCCTGTCCACGGCACAGAATGTTCCGAAGCACTTCCTGATCTCAGTCGCCTCAATCGCCGGCACTGCGAGCCTCCGAAATCAGACCTAAGACCTCCGACTCTTGCAGGGTGATCGGAAGTTCGAGGCCGGGGATTGCGGGTCGGGAGTCGAAATGCGCCACTGTTCTCATAGCATGCCCGCTTAATTGGAAACCTGAGGAGCGCCCTGCACATCCTGGAGCGGCAACATGACGTAGGCCGTCAGGCCCGGCCATAGCCGCCGATCGCCGTTGTCCAGACGCAGGCGGATTTCGAAGGTCTTGATGTCGCGCTTGGCGCGGCTGACATCCCGTTGGGTTGCGAAGTCGGCAACCACGGCGCGGTAGAAAACCGTTCCCGCCCGCTCGACTCCGGATGGCAGGCGGACGGTGAGCCGGTCGCCCAGCCGAATGCGGTCGATATAGGTTTCCTCGACATCGGCGCGCACCCACAGGTCCTCCGGATCAATCAGGATCAGGATCGGCTGGCTCACACTGAGGACCTCGCCCTGGCGCGCCGCCAGCACGGCCACTACGCCGTTGATGGGCGCCCGGACTTCGGTATAGCCCAGACGCACATCGGCCTTTGATTTCTGGGCGCCGGCCGCAAGCAGTTGCCGCCGTCCCGTCTGAAGTTCCTTCAGTCGGACGGTGATCTGGTTTTCGTTGGAGCGGGCAAGCGCGACGTTCGCTCTCTGCGTTTCGACCAGTTTCTGTAACGACTCGGCATGAGCTTTAGATGCTTCATAGGCGGTTCTTGCCTGATCCAATGCCTGCGCCGAATAGACCTGTTTCTGGTAGAGGTTCCCGGCGCGTTCATAATTCACACGGTTGAGTTCAAGATCCGCCGCCACCTCCCGGGCCTGCGCCTCGGCAGCCGCGAGTGCTGCTTCGGCTTGTTTGATCTGATCGCGTGTCAGCACTTGCTGATAATTCAGCGCCGCCTCCTGCTCTTCCACCTGGGCGGCCGCGCCTTGTTCCGTGTGGGCATAATAGGACCGGTCCGCCTGCAGCTCCTGTGGATCAATAACGGCCACCAACTGACCGGCCTTGACGGCATCCCCCTCCTTTACCAATAACTGGCTCAGCCGGCCTTGGATCAGCGGGCTCACGTTGACTTCGTGGGTCGTAACGATCCCGGTAAGCATCAAACCCTGGGGACGATTGAAATATCTGTAAAGAAAAACGCCTCCCGTCACTAAGAGCAGACCCAATGCCAGAAGGAGCAATCGTCGGATCATGGTTCCACGGCCTCCGGATTCCTGAACAGTGCGTGGCGGACGAACTTCAGGACCTCTTTTTTCCGATGCGCCTGCTGCGCCGGATCGAAAACGTCGATGTTGCCGATTTTGCGTGCCATCGGGGCAGCATTAAAATAAAAAACCGTCAGCGCCACCAGCGAAATCGCCGTGTGGCGCGCATCCAGGGGGTGAAACTCGCCCGACTTCACCGCGTGCTCGATCAACTCGATCAAGCGCCTGGACAGCGGCACAAAGTGCGTTTTGATGAGGCGATCCAGGCTCGGATCCCCTGCCATCATTAGGCGCTGGAACAAACGTGCATAGTATGGGCGTGCGCCTATGAAGTCAAAATGATGGATGACATAGCGAAGCACGATCGCACCCGCCGACCCGGCGCCTGCCAGCACTGCTTCCGCCTCGCGATGAAACTCCTCGACGTTCGCCTCGAGCACGGCACGGTAGAGCCCATCCTTGCTCTTGAAGTAGTAATAGAGCATCGCCTTGTTGACACCCGCAGCCGCCGCGATGGCGTCCATGCGCGCTCCTGCCAACCCTGCGTCGGCAAAAATCCTCTCCGCGGCGTCCAGAATCGTGGCCCGGGTTCCGGCGCTATTTCTGCGCCGGAACCCGATCTTGTGTTGCTTGCTCGGCACCGGCTGTCCCATTTAACTAACCGGATAGTTAATTATCAGAGTTTCGCGCTTGAGTCAAGCCATGAACGGACTTGAGGCACGCAGGCACTCATGGAGGCGGTTCCCAGAGAGGGCTTCATTTGCAAGTTGCTTCAGCGGGCGAACTCGCGATACAAATGGCAGGCGATCATCCGGGGCTTGGCCCGGATGGTTCACGAATGTGCCACCAAAATGCATTTTTGGACGCGGGAAAACGCTGACCGACGCCGACCGTTCGATCTGGGTCGGCGTGCGGGAGCTGTTGCCGTTTATCCGCGTCCAATTTCGTTGCTTTTCACGGGCGTGCGGTTCTGCTTCATGAGTAATTCAGGCCTGGGCGGTGATGCGTGAAAGCGGCACCACACCTGTGAAATCAAATCACGGCACCTCGAAAGCTATCTGTTTTCATATGAATCACTTAGGGTTTGGCCCGAACCTTGCAAACCATGCGGGCATGAAAAACAAAACCTTAATCACCATCCTCTTGATTCTGTTTTGGGCCGCCGGGGTGAAGGCCGGCGCGCAAAAACCCGAGACTAACGTCAATTCGCGATATGACGTCGAAAGCGTCGAGCTCTCGGGAGTTTCCGGATCCAAGGTCAGCAAGGCTCTGCGTGATGACATGCAGAAACTGGTTGGAGAGAAGTACAACCAGGAGGCCGCCAATGAGCTGGCCAAGAAACTGCGCAAGGAACTGCGCGACTATTCCGTCGCGGTAAAGGTCAGGCGCGGGGACAAGCCGGAGCACGTAAGAGTGATTTTTTCGGTGGAGCGCACCTTCTGGAAACGGTTTGAAGTGCCCGTTCCGCCGGTCGTGTATCATTCCAAGGAAGGTTTGAGCGGCGCCATCGAGATCCCGATCGACTTCCACCACAGCGTTTTTACCTTTGGGGCGGTCGACAGTGCCGACGAGCTTCTGGAACGCAACGCCGGGCTGCGCCTGCGCTACGAAAACAGAAAGGTGGGAACGGACGTAGTGCAGCTGCGGATTGATTTCGATGCGTACCATCAGACCTTCAATCAGGCAACTCATGTGGCATTGGCGCAGTCTGCCGATGTTCCCGGCGTGTACCGCGCACGCCAGACTTTTGCCCCTTCGCTGTCACTGATTCCCTACCGTGATTTGAAGTTGAGCGTGGGCACCAGCTTCGAGCGCCTTCAGATTCAGTATCCGGCGACTCACACGCAGACGGCTTATGTCGGGACTGCCGACATCCAATACCGCCACCGGATAGTCAGCCAGAACGGTTTCAGACAGAATTTCCGCGCAGACTACACCATGCGGACGGCCACCCGGGTCCTCGACAGCGACTTTGTGTACACCCGTCACTTCCTGACTGCCGACTATACGCTCTCCAAGCGCCGGAACTTTTTTGGGGCGCATTTCAGGGGCGGCATCATCACCGGAATCGCGCCGCTGTTCGAGCGCTTTTCCCTGGGAAACAGTTTCGCCCTGCGGGGATGGAACAAATTTGATGTGGCGCCGCTGGGAGGAGCGCGCGTTGCATACGGCTCTCTTGAATATCGCTACGGCGACTTTCAAATCTTCTACGACGTAGGAACGGTCTGGGATAAAGGAGAAAACCCCCGGGTCAGGCATGGGCTGGGATTCGGTTGGGCTTCGAGAGACGGGTTCTTCGCATCCCTGGCTTTCCCGGTGCGGCTCCATCATGTGACCCCGTTGTTCATGCTGGGATTCAGGAATTAGGGGGTGACATGAGATCCTACAGATACTACATTCTGCTGATATGTGTTGCCGGGATCACCTGCCCCTGGATACAAGCGCAATCCCAGTCCCTGACGGTGGAACGCCTGGGCAATTACCTGCGTGTAGCTGCGCCGCAAATGCACTTCCTCGAGGGCAAACCGCTCGCACAGCTCCACGACGGTGCTTCCGTCACCTATTCGTTTGCGCTCACACTCACTGCAGGCGGCGCATCGACCATTCATCTGCAGGAGCGTTTCATCTTGAGTTATGACCTGTGGGAGGAGAAGTTCTCCGTCGTTCAGGCAGGAGCTCCCGCTCACTCCGCATCTCATTTAACGGCGGCCGCGGCCGAAGCCTGGTGCCTGGATAACCTGGCAGTACCCGTTCCGGCGTTCGGTCCGGGAAAGACCTTCGCGATCAAGTTGGAATGCCGGATCGCGGAAAATGGAGCCGAAAGTGGCGGCGAAAGCCGCCCCTTGACACTCGCGGGCCTGATCGATGTTTTCAGCCGCAAGGGGCAGGAGGCTCCGCTTCGTTGGGAAGCGGTCTCAGGACCGTTGCATCTATCGGATCTGAAAGACAAGAAACAAAGAGCACAAAAGACCTGGTCACAGATCACGCGGATAATCCAGAACAGAATTGCATCGTGCGGCCCGTGGAATCTGTGGGAGCTTTGGTTTGGTTTGTGACGGGATACAGCTTGAACCGGCTTCGACACAAACTCATCCTGATTTTTTTGGCCGCCACCCTGGTGCCGTTGGCGGCCATCCTTTGGATGAATGCGGCCTTGCTGGAGCAAAGCCTCAGTTACGTAGCAACCGATGATCTGGACAGGCTCTCCAAGTCCCTGGAAGTCATCGCGCGCGAGTATTACCGCCAGGCGCGTGAGGACCTCAAAGCGGAGCTGGCATCAGGCCGGCTCGAGGGGCAGCGATTCACTGCCGCGGCCAGGGCAAGCTGGCCCCCGTTTCTGCAGCAGTTTTGGGAAAGCCCGGACGCGGAGCGTTTCGTGCTGTCGGTTCCTTATGGCGATCGTTTGAACTACCTGCAACGCCGCGGCTCGGAGGTCTGGCTCTACTCCAGGAGCCTGAACTCCGTCCGCATGGAGGAGTTGAGGGAGCAAATCCGCCAGACACGTTCCCGAGTGGAGTGGCTCCGGCAGCGTAACCTGCCCCGCGGCTTCACCTATACTCTGATTCTGCTGAGCGCGATCGTCTGGGTCCTTGCCTTGGCGAGCGTCGTCTACCTGGCCAACCGCATCAGCAGTCCGATTCAGGAATTGACCGCCGGCCTCTTTCAGCTGGCCGGCGGGAACTTTGAGACCAGGCTCCACTCCAGGCAGCACGATGAAATCGGCCGTGCCATCCAGGCATTCAATCACACTGCGGAGCATCTGCAACAGAGCCGCGATCGCCTTGTCTACTTGACACAGGTAGCCAGCTGGCAGATGCTGGCTCGCAAGATGGCACACGAGTTGAAGAATTCCCTGACGCCCATCCGGTTGACGGTGGAGGAAATCCTGGCGCGACAGCCGGCGGCCGACCGCCGATTTCTGGAGCAGGCCGCCCAGGTGGTGGTCGACGAGGTGGAGAGCCTGGAGCGGCGCGTGCGGGCGTTCTCCGAATTTGCCACGGAGCCGCCCGCAAATCCCACCGCACTTGATCTCAACGCGCTGCTGGAAGAGCGCATTCAATTTCTGTCGGTGGCGCATCCGGAGGTGGCTTACGAGATCAGGCCCGGCGCCGGTCTCCCTGCTGCCTGGGCGGATGGCGACCAGATCAAGGGAATCTTGACCAATCTTCTTGAGAATGCGGCAGAGGCAGCGGGCCCGGGGGGCAAGGTGCTGTGCACTACCGGAGCCGCTGAAGGAAGAATTCTGGTTGAAGTGCACGACTCGGGACCGGGATTGAGCGCGGAAGCGCGGGGATCGCTTTTTGAACCTTCGATCTCCTTCAAGAAGCGCGGCATGGGGCTCGGGCTGTCCATCTCGCGCAAAAACGCCCTTCTGGCTGGAGGGGATCTGAAGGCGATCGAAGGCCGGTTGAGAGGTGCCGGCTTCCGCCTGCTGCTCCCCAGGGCGCAAGCATGAATCTTAGAGTCATTGCGGGCATCTTCTCCATGAACCGCCAGGACGCGTGGACGCCAAGAAGCAAGAGAGCCGGACCATGTCTGCAAAAAAAATCATGATTGTCGATGACGAGGCGAATGTCAGTGCCTCGCTGCGGCTGGTTCTTGAAGGGGCCGGCTACGGGGTGCTGATCTGCCGGACGGCTGCGGAATTCCAGAGGCAGGTGCCGCGGTCGCGCGTCGATGCGTTCCTGCTCGACGTGCGTCTGCCCGACGGCAACGGGATCGACCTGCTGAACGTCCTGCGCCAGATGGACAACCAGGCTCCGGTCATCATGATCTCCGGGCACGGTACGATCGCCGATGCCGTGGCCGCCACTCGGGCCGGAGCCTTCGATTTCCTGGAGAAGCCGCTCGGCCGTGATCGCCTGCTGCTGGTGCTGAAAAACGCCCTGGAGCAGGCAGCGCTGCAGCAGGAAAACACCCGGCTGCGGGAACTCGTGGGAGAAGCGCCGCGCATGATCGGCGTCAGTCCGGTCTTCCAGCGCGTCGTGGAACAAGCCGGCCAGGTGGCGCGGTCCGACGCCCGGGTGCTGCTGCAGGGAGAGTCCGGCACGGGCAAAGAACTCATTGCGGCGCATCTGCATCGGCAGAGTCCTTTCGCCTCAGGACCGTTCATCAAGGTCAATTGCGCCGCTATCCCGATTGAATTGCTGGAAAGCGAGCTGTTTGGACACGAAAAAGGTGCGTTCACGGGAGCGACTTCCAGCCGGCGCGGCAAGTTTGAACTGGCGGATGGAGGCACGATTTTCCTGGATGAAGTGAGCGATCTGCATGAAGCGTCTCAGGCCAAATTGCTCCGCGTCTTGCAGGAAGGGGAACTTCAGCATGTCGGCGGAGAGGAGACGCTGCACGTCGCTGTGCGCATCATCTCCGCCACCAACCGCGATCTGGCCGCGCTTGTGGAGCAGAAAAAGTTCAGGGAAGATCTGTTCTACCGCCTCAGCGTGGTGCCGATCCGTGTGCCTCCGCTCCGGGAGCGTCCCGAGGATGTTCGGCCGTTGGCAGAGTATTTTCTTGGCGAGTTCTGCAGCCGCAACAATTTCAAGTCCAAACGCATCGAGGACGATGTGATTGCCGCGCTGCGCAACTATCGATGGCCCGGCAATGTCCGGGAACTGCGCAATGTCATCGAGCGCATGGCCATTCTGTCGACGTCCGATACCATCACGGTTGAATCCATACCATTGGAAATCCGGCTTCCCCGCGCCACCGGCGTCCCCTCCAGCCTCGAGGAAACCAGGGCACAGGCCGAGCGCGACCTCATCCGCCAGGCACTGGAGGAAGCCGGTGGAAATGTCTCCGCCGCCGCACGCACCCTCGGCATTGAGCGCACCCGCCTGCACAAACGCATCCGTGCTCTCGGGCTGGCCAAGGACGATGCCCTCTGAAACCGTCAGTTTTCATGCGGCTTGCCACGGTGGACGGTCACCTGATTCAACCGGGTGTCTCCCTCCCATTTTCCTGCTTCCCATCCAGCTCGGTATTATTGATGCGCCTGCGATCGAGCCGGACTGCAAGGCACAACAATTGCCTCACATGGTTGCAGTTTATTTTCGGGTCTTGAGAGTAACTACTTATAAAACGGGAACTTCGCGGTTTCGGCCACGAAACTGAGAAGGGAAACTATTCTGAAAAGCGGGAAATTTTACCGCTTTGCGAGAAAGCTACTCCAATGAACATTCTGCAGACGCCACCGGGCCGATTCCCGCATCCTTCTGCCGATCAAAAAGATCCGATCCGAAAGCCTTGGATCTGGAACCGGCTCAGGGAGGCCATGGCCGATCTGCCCCTGTTGGCATCGATGAGCAACAAAACACCAACGGTGGTCCAGGCTCGCAGGTTCCTCCTGTTTCTCAGCCTGGCTCTCTTGCTTTCGATCCTCACATCATTCTATTTCGATATGCGCGGCCTCGACTCCGAATATCGAAGTCTTGCGGCAGAAATGGGGCGGTCCTTCTATCAGGCGATTGATTCCGTACGGGAATGGAACCTCAAGCAAGGGGGGATATATGTCCGGCAGTCCGACAGTGCCGTGCCGAATCCCTATCTGCGGGACCCGATGCGTGACCTGTCGACAGCCGATGGCATGAAGCTGACGATGGTCAACCACGCTCAGATGACACGGCTGCTCTCGGAGCTCCTCAGCCACGAAAGGGGCATCCACCTCCACATAGCCGGCCTTGAGCCGCTCAGGCCCGACAACCAGCCCGACGACTGGGAGCGGCACGCCCTGACTCGCTTTGAAGACGGAAACAAAGAGGAATTTGCGGTCGTCGGCAAAGGGGAGACGAGTATCTTCAGGTATATGGCCCCCCTCCGCACGGGCCCCTCGTGTGCCTCCTGTCACACCCCGGACGGCCAAGCCCGACAGAACGTTTTCGGCGGCGTCAGCGTGTCGTTCAGCTATGCTCCGTTTCTAAAGGTGATGGCAGCCGAGCGCAGGCAGATTCTGATATTGCACGCCCTCTTCTTGGGTCTTGGATTTGGCGTGATTGCCCTCACAGGCGGCAAGCTGATCAGTGGGATTGCCGCTCTCCAGAGTTCGATTCGCCGCATCAAACGCCTGGAAGGACTCCTTCCCATATGCGCGCAATGCAAGAAAGTGCGCCTGGAGGGAGCGGAGTGGGCCCGGCAGGACTCCTGGGTCGCAATCGAGCGCTACATCGAGGATCATACGGATACAGAATTCACCCATGGCCTGTGCCCGGCATGCGCACACCAACTGTATCCAACTGTTTTTAAGGACAAGACTCAGTGACCATTTGACGGGGGCACCGCTTCGCCGCAGGATTCAGCCAGCTGACGAGGATGGTGACCGCGAAATTGGTCGCCAGAGCAACAAAGCCGGCGTTCATGCCGAAGAAGGGATCGTGCTTGTCGAGGACCAGCACCAGGACCAGCGCCAGACCGGCAATCATACCGGAAAACACGGCAGTGGCGTTGATTCTTCTCCAAAATAAACCCAAGACGACACCGGGGCAGAACTGCGACACGCCGTTGTAGCCGATCAACAACAAATCTACCAGGGCGTTGGGCAGCAAAATGGCAAATACCAAACCGGCAGCCATGACCACAAGCACCATGAAGCGGGACAACCGGACCACCGATTCCTCACTTGCCCGGGGATTAATACCGGTCTGATAGACATTCTTGGCAATCAACGTGGATGCGAACAGCACGAGGATCGAAGCCGGCACCATGGCGGTTACCGCGCCGGCGGCGCCCACGAATCCCATAAACCACGAAGGGTAGGTTTTATTCACGAGCGACAGGAAGGCGAAGTCGCCGTCTTTCAGCCCGGGGATGACCATCAGAGCAGTAAATCCCACGAACAGGATCAAGAGGATCGGCAGTTGATAGAGCGGCATGATAATGGCATTGCGCTTGATGGTGTCCGCGCTCTTTGCCGAGAATACCGTCGCAAAAATATTCGGCCACATGTAAAAACCGGCGCCGGTGAGCAGCACCGTCGACATGACCCAGACCACATCCATGTTGGCGGTGGCGCCGGGAAATGTCAGATGGTTTGGATGTTGCGCAAGCAGGGCGCGAAACATGCCGCCGATGCCGCCGAAGTAAATGAAAGGTGCCCCCAAGCCGACTACTGCGACCGAAAGAAGCATCATGATGTCTTTGATGATCGAAACCCACGCACTGCCGCGAATGCCGCTGGTGAAGACAAATGCGCAGGTCAGCAAAAAGGAGATCAGAATTGCGGTGTTGAAGCCTATGGTCCTGTTGCTGGCCTCCGTGACGATCAGCCCCAGCCCCTTCAGCTGCAACTGCAGATACGGGATGATGAAAATCACGCCGACGACGGCCACAAAAACGCCCAGATAGCGGTTGTTGTAACGATAGACAAAAAAGTCGGGCTGGGTGTGAAGCCCGTGCTTTTTGCCGAGTCTCCAGATTGCCGGCAGGATAAAGAACGAAAGGGTGTAGGCGAGGGTGCCGTAAATGAGTATGTAGAATGCAGGGGCGCCTTTGGCGTATGCCCATCCGCTCGCTCCCAAAAACGTGAAGGTCGTGTATATTTCGCCGGCCATCAGCAGCCAGATCAGGATGACGCCGAAGCGCCTCCCCCCGACGGTCCACATTTCCAGATCCATTTTCCTGCGCCTGCCGGCGCGTATGCCCACGAGTGAAGACAAGAGAATGACCGCGAAGATGATGATCAGAGCCAGGTTCACTCTTCATCCTCCTTTTCACGGAGGTTGAATTTCTTTTCGCACCGGTAGGCGGCAAGCAGTGCCAGCGGCGTCAGCGCCACCCAGAGGATGATCCAGAACAGGACAAAGGGAAGGCCCAGAATGAACGGTTCCGCCCGGTTGATGAAAGGCAACGCAAGGGCAAGAGTAACAAACGGGACTGCTCCGAACCCTAGAGCATACTTCGTTCCTTTCTGCATAGCTGCTCCTCAACGAACCGCGAAGACCGCAGATCTCTGTGTCATTGTGGTGTCAGATCAGGCGATAATAGCGTTTTGCTCACTCGAGGGGAAGAGATTGTCATAACATGCCCGGAGATTTTTAAACTGCGGATGGCAACGTGCGCTTTCGGCGCGTTGACCCGATGGTTACTGACCGACGCGTGCGCGGCACGACATTGGGTGTCCCCAAAACTGGCTCCCTCCGGCACGACGGCTCTTCAGAGGTAAACGAACTCATCCGGGGAAAGCGATGGTAGAGATAACGGCTTCGGAGGTCGGGCGCTGGCTGGATCTTCTCTATATAGCTGCTCCGGGCGCGGACCTGCGGCAGGAAGACCGGCGCAAAGCCCTTGAAGTGGCCGCCATGCTTGCAGAAGTGGGGCGCGCTGTGCGCCGGTTTTCGAGCCGATCACCGCTGGTGCTGATCGACGCAGCGGCCGGCAAGTCATATCTGGGGCTGCTCTCGGCCAAGCTTCTCCTGGAGCCCATGGGGCGGTCTGCCACCGTGGTAACGATCGAGCGGGATCCGCGGAGGGCGGCACTGAGTCGCCGGGCAGCGGCACGTCTGGAGACAACGATCCCCATCGAGTGTCGCGTGGCAGACCTCTCGGCTGTGGAAGCCTGGCCGGAGCGGCCGTCGATTGTGGCGGCGCTGCACGCCTGCGGGCCGGCGGCCGACGCCGTCATCGAGCAGGCCATCGCAACCAAAGCCCGGATGCTGCTCCTCGTCCCATGTTGTACCAGCAACGCTGTGGCCGCGGCGAATCGGGCCGAGGAAATGGCCGTGCGCTTGGGAATCCCGCGGCAGGGTCCCGTGCGGCGGCGCTTCATACAAGCGCTGGTGGATGCCGAGCGCACATGGAACCTCGAAGCGGCGGGTTACGAGACCGAGGTAGTGGAATTCGTTGGGGCCACGGTCACGCCCCACAATCTCCTCTGGCGCTCGCGCCTGGTAGCCGAACCCAAGCGCATGGCGGCAGCGCGGCGGGCCCGGCAAGTTTCAGCTCAGAAATAAAGGTTCTAGAAGATCAGCGCCTTCGGCCGCGGGCCATCAACCCCTGCCTGGCATGACAGCCCTGAGCGCCGAATTTCAACGCACAGGGAAAGCGGGGTCACTGCGGATGCCTTTCAGCAGCTCGAGCTTCTGGGCGTAGCGGAGCCTGTTCGCGGGATCCGAAGCGTACTTCTCCGCCAGCCGCAGGTTGTTCACGACCTCTGTGTCCTGGCCAAGCTGTGCGTAAGCGCGGGCCATCGCGAAATAAAAGTTGTGCTCGGTGGACTTGAGTTTGAGCGCCTTCCGGTAATGCGCGATCGCCTCTTGGTACCGACCTCCTTCAAAGGCCTGGAGCCCGAGGTTGTAATGATGATAGGGATTCTTTTCCCGGAACTCCCTGACTTTGGCTTGATAGCGAACCGCCTCATTGGCTCTGCCGGTCAGTTCGCATACATTGGCGAGGTTGCTCATAGCGGCCGAGTTGCGAGGGTCAAGCGCTAATGCCTTGCGATAATATTTCTCCGCGTTCCCCAGCTGTCCTGCCCGAGTCTTGGCGGCGCCGAGATTGATCCACACACACACGGTTGTGGGATCGACTTGAAGCGCTTTTTGCAGGTAGGATTCCGCCGATTCGAGATTTCCCCTGCCCAACTCGTCCACCCCCTTGTTGTTCCAGAAGTGCGCCAGTCCCCGTTCATCAGACACCACTTGCCCCCCGATCTCAATCGGGTTCACCCCTGGAAACACATCAATAGCGTATGCCTGTCCTCCGATGAAGATCGCCGCATTGAGATGCTGGCTCAGGTTGACGAAATCCCCTGTTTTTGTCCATATGGGAGCGATTTCGACCTCGCGAAACTTGGCGTCCAGATTCAGATAGCGCGCCATGGAGATGAACAGGAGGGTGAAGGAGAGACAGTTGCCGTTACGGTTGGTAAAGGTCTCGATCGCCGATCGGGTTTCCGGGGCATAAGTGAAGCTGAGCTCGCTGTCGCGGAACACCGCCGACACCAGGGATTGAAGCCGCTCCATGGGCGGCAGCCCGCGGTCCACCTTCTTGTCGAGAAACTGCTTCATCTCAAGGTTGAGATCAAGGGGATTCAGATCTGTCTGAAGCGCAGCTCCAATCGGATGCGCCAGAGACAAACTCAGAAGCAGACAGGCAAGCATATGCTTGCTCCTTTCCCGGATTGGCGGGACTCCACGCGTTTAGACGTATCAGAGACCCGAAAAGTTCCGGATTGCAGCTTGTAATGGTTATGATAGCGCAGTCAGTAAGGAACAACCAGCTCAGGGGACGGAGAGCTTGACGAGTTGCTTGCCCATGTTGCGGCCGTGCAGCATGCCGAGAAAGGCTCGGGGTGCATTCTCGATGCCGTCCACGATATCCTCCCGGTATTTCAGCTTGCCGGCCCGCAGCCATTCCGCCAGCTGTTTTAGCGCCTCGGGATAGCGATCGGCGAACTGGAAAACCAGGAATCCTTCGGCACGCGCCTGTTTGGCAAGCAGAGTCGACAGCAACCGAGGCCCAAGTTCGGGCCGATCCAGATTGTACTGTGAGATCTGGCCGCACACGACAACCCTCGCCTTAGCCTTGAGAAGCCTGAAAACAGCGTCGGTGATGGCGCCGCCGACGTTGTCGAAGTACACGTCGATTCCCTCGGGGCAGATCTCGTGCAGGGCTTCAAAGTAGTTCTCGATGCTCCTGTAATTGAAAGCGGCATCAAATCCAAGCTCGCCGACCATATAGTTGATCTTTGCGTCAGATCCCGCGGTCCCCACGACACGGCAGCCTTTTATTTTGGCAATTTGCCCGACCACGGATCCGACCGCGCCGGCAGCTCCTGAGATCACCACAGTCTCGCCCGGTTTCGGATCGGCGACTTCAAGCAGACCGAAATAGGCGGTCAATCCCGGCATGCCGAGAACCCCCAATGCGGTGGAAATGGGCGCGACTTTCGGATCGATTTTCCGCAGTCCCTGGCCGTCCGAAACCGCGTACTCCTGCCATCCCAGCATTCCTTCCACGATGGTTCCCTTGACGAAGTCGGGGTGGTTGGACTGTAAAACCTTTCCAACCGTCCCGCCTATCATGACATCGCCGATCTGCAGTGGCCGGGCATAGGATTCGTTTGCGCTCATCAGCCCTCGCATGTAGGGATCGAGCGAAAGATATATGATGCGGATGAGCATCTGCCCCGAATCCAGCGTCGGAATCGGTTTTTCCACCAGGTTGAAATCGGATTCTTTCGGATAGCCTGCGGGGCGCGCTGCGAGGATTACCTGTCGGTTGATAGACATGAATCTGCTCCTCCCGGACGAAGGAAAGTCAAACCTTCCCTTACACTCTCTTGCCTATCCAACAGGATACGCCATCGTAACGCAGGAATCATCAGTGGAAGAGAAGGGGCTGTATCCGGGCAATCCAATCTTCAGACAGCAAGTGGATTGCGCAGATGCACCCCCTTTTGGCAGTTCGCTTTTATCCGCTGGATTCCGATTCGGACCCTTTGGGTGCCGGAGCCGGGAGGAATTGCCTGTCACGTTCGTCGCGCTCGGTGCGGGAGGGGAAAATCACACACCCGAGCACTTTCGCCCAGAACCAGGCAACCCGCGCGTAGGACAGCGACGTCGATTCGACCCGGACCCTGCCCTGCTTGACGGCGCTGAGGATGGACCTTATGCCGGGTTCGGTATAGATCCAGGTGAAGGTGTGTCCCAGTTGCCAGAGCTGATGCACATCGCCGTTGCCGACGAGCGGCTTCGAGTGAGCAGCGGCAAGCCTCCGAGCCCGCCGGTTGAAATCGAGTCCGGGTGCGCGGAATCCCGAAATCTCGATCGCATCGAAGACCTCGATATTGTGCTCGAGTCTGCCACCGAGGCATTTCCTGCTCGGGAAGTAAGGGTGAGGGGCCACAACGAGCGTGTCCGGCCGGCAGAGCGCGCGTATCTGCCGCAGGGTCTTGAGATTCTCTGCGCTCGTCCCGAAGTTGTAAACCAGGATGTGCCGCGCCGCGTCCGTCGTGACTTCCATGCCTGGGATCAACGTGATCCCCAGGCCGGCTGCATACTCGGAAAGATCCGGAGTCCAGACGTCCAGATTGTGACACGTAATCGCCAGGACCTGATAGCCGAGGCGTGCGGATTCTGTGATTAGCTCTTCCGCCGAATAGGAACTGAGCCTGTAATCCATCGGATCCAGGCTGCAATGGGCATGCAACTCGGCTTTCAGCCAACGTTCCTGCGCACGATGTCTGTCGCTCATTCCACCATCACCTCTCACCCGATTGGCGGACTGGCATCAGCGAGCTTGCCATCCGCCAAGGGCTGAATCTTATCAACCCTCTGTCAGTATCGCAATGCCACTTTCCCAGACGACCGTCGATTCATTGCGCCGGCATCCGGCATATTTCCTATCGTCCCCCGTGCCGTTTTTATGAGCCAAAACTGCGCCGGTCACCCTCGAGTGCCCCGTTTTCAAGTCTTTTTCCACAAGACGGTGCTCCAATCCTACAGCTATTAAATGAATCCCATCGGACCTTGCGGATCGAGCCCGATGGCCAGTGAGAGCGAAACCTAAAGTCTCCAGCTTTTTCCGACGATGAAGTAATTGTTGTCGCAGGAGTGCGTTGATTGCCCCGAACATCAAATCATTCATTGGATGAAAGCCATGCGAGCGAAAGCCTCCCATAGTCTTTACATTCCGGCGCCCAAACTGAATCAGCTTCATATCCTCAAGGAAATTGCGGCGGATCCAGACATAACCCAGGCCGAGCTTGCCCGGCGATGCACGCTCTCGGTTGCCATGGTCAACAATTACATGAAGGAACTGTGTGACCTGGGTTTCCTCGAATATCGGCGCAAGAACTCGAAAACCATCTCCTACTATGTTACCGCCGCCGGCAGGGAAGCTGCCGAGGCCACCCGCAAAGAACTGCTTCACGAGCTGATCAAGCTGCTCGCGGATGCCAAAGAGCAGGTGCGGGAGCTCATCATGAGCCAGGCGCACGGTGAACTCCGTCGGGTAGTGCTGTACGGCACCGGCATTCTGGCCGAAATTGCGTTTCACGCCCTCGAATCGGCCAATGTGAAGGTCATCGGGATTTGCAGTGATGATCCGGCCGAACTCGGTCAGGAGTGGTGTGGCAGGGAGCGGATCAATTCTTCTCAAATCCGATACATGGCGCCTGAAGCTGTTGTGATCGCTCTCCTGGAGCGATCAGACGACGTTTATCTAAGCTTGACGCATCTTTTCCAGTACGGCATCGACATCATTCGACTAGACTGCAGGACCTCAGGGGTCACCACCATCAAGGATGGACCAGCTTGGTCGGCCACTGCCCTGGGATGATGCCAAGTGAAGAGCGTTCCGCAGAACTTAGGAGAATCTACAGAACCCGCTCGAAGATGCGGATGCAGTTACCGTCAAACTCTGTGACCAACAGGAGACCCTTGCACACAAGCATGCAGCCGGGCATGAAATCCAGTGCCTGCTGATCTAGTTCCTCTCCCTGCCGAGAAAAGAGCTTCAGGGTGCGCAAGAAACGGCCCTGGGCAACCGCCACGACGCCGTCGGAATAGAAAGCTGCGCTTTCAGGCCAGAGCAGTTTTCCCCGCCCGAATCCGCAGCCGCCGATGATGGTGGCGCCTTCACCGCCGGCATCTAGCCTATGAAGCCTGTGATTCCGATGATCGACAACCCAAACACAGCCGGACGCTTCGTCAAGGCAGAAACCGAACGGATGCCGCCACTCACCCGGCATTGTGCCGGAGCGCGCGCCTGTGGCTTCCCAGTCACCTTCCGCCGGAATGCGTACAATCCGATTGTTGCCAGTGTCGGCAATCAGCATCGCACCGTCGGGTGCACGGCTGATTCCGTGAGGCCCGTTGAGTGAAAGCGGGGTGCGACTCTTATTATGCATGCTTTCGAATGAACGCCTCTTTGGGTTCCAGATACGGGCCCGGTTCGCCGCCAGTTCAATGATCCAGAGACGGTCATGCGCATCCGTGGCGATGCCGACCGGACTCTGCAGCTGCAGGCCATTATCAGGCGCCTCATCCAGTACCTCAACCACCTGCCAGCCATCGTCGAGGTGCGCCACGGCATTCAAATTGAACAGGGTGGCAAAGATGTGGCCATCCTGCATCGCCGCCAATCCATAGGGCCTTGCCGGACGGGAATTGTTCCCGACCGGCAGGGATATGCGGTCAATCTCCTGTAGACACGTCGAGGGCTTTACCCCACGCCTACGCGTGGGCACTTTTAGCAGGCAGCCTTCGGGATGCTCAGACAACGTTTCAGTTTCAGCCCAGGGATGCAGATCGCCTCGCCGAGAGACCTGGTCCGTGAGCGATATACCAGCACACGGCAGAAGCTCTTTCATAATCCCGATCAGATGAGCCTCTTGTCGAGCAATCGCAAGCTTCCATGATGCCAGAGGATCGGCCAACCCATGGGGCACCTCCGGCTGACTGGTTCTCGCCATGATGAGGTTATCCAGTCGCTGCTGCAATTCCACCAGTTCACTGGAAAGCCGATCGGCCAATTCTCTCCAGATGCGGCTGACATGTTGCGCCTGCGGCGGCATCTCCCCGCTGACGAGCGCATAGGCGCCGATCATCGCGGCCTCAGCAAAAGAGGGGCGCATGAATTCGCGGAGTTTAAAGGATATCGCCCGAAGATCCCGATTCAATTCCTCCATTCGGGCTTCTAGCTTATCTGGAAGAGCCGCATTCGGCGCTTCATCCGCCGGTGACATTATCAAATTATCGCTCAGGCTCTCGACAGCAGCCAGAAGGTCTGACAACTCGTGAAGGACAAGCACATGGGGCTCAACCCCCAAGTCGATGGTTTGCGGCTCCAGCAACCGCTGCAAGAGCGCAAAGGGCTTCCCCGCTTGCGGTGTTGCCAGGTTCTTCTGCCAGCGCTTGCGGATTAAACAGCCGATCGATTGGACCCAGACTTCATTGGAAGGAAGATTGGACGCGATCGGTGTTCCCTCGAGGCGAGTTTGACACCAGACCGCACCTGTCGTGTCGTGAAGATACAGGCGCCTGCTGCTGCCACTCCAGCTGACGAATCCGTGACAATCGGCGGAGATCCATTCACCTCCCTGCGGAAGGTCGAGCGGGAGGGGAAAGAGATTGCCCAGTAGAACTTGCTTGAGCCGGCGCGAAAAGGGTTCCCAGATATAAAGACCTCCTTCACATTCTCCAAGGATGCGTGCAGGATAAAAAAGCGGATCAAAACCGCCCTGGGCAAAGATTGACTGCGCAGACGCGGAGTCGTCGACTGGGTGGACGTCCTGCATTCGCCAGCGGCTTTCAAGGTTTGGACTGATAGCTCTCCCGATGATAAAGAGCAACCTGCCGGTTCTGTCGAACACGCACAATCTGTGGTTGCCGCGATCCAGAACCAACCAACTGCCGCGATTTCCTGCCGGCTTGGCAGAGCAAGGGAGGTAGCGGACGTCGTTGACTTCGTTGAAGCGGCCCTCTCCCTCCCAACTACATATGGGTGTTCCTTCGAGGTCGAGGAACTGCACGCGCCGGTTCCACGAATCACCGACGGCAATGCAGCGGCGGTCCCTGCCTTTATGCTCAATGCATCCGAGCGAAAGTCCGCGCGGATACCAGAAGCATCCGGGGTGCGATCCCTTCCCGCCTATGCGCCACCGAAGCTTTCCGTCCGGGTTCAGGGAAACGATCTGATGATTGAATTCATCTGAAAAATATAGGTTGGCATTTCCGTCGCACACAACCGTGCACAGCGCCCCGGGAGTACTCTCTCCGGCGCACGGCAGTGGAAATTCAGTAACCACCTGATGATTTGCTTTCAAGCCTCGGGCTCCAATTTCCGTGTGGGTTTCTGCCGCCGGCCGTCTTATCTGTGTCCATATGTGCCCGATCGACTCCTTCCAAAATGGGGCTGGGCCTGCGGCCGACGCAGCGCAGAATCTGAATCGGCCACCAGTTTCCTATTAGGCTTCAGCCATCCTGGTGCGCACCTCGAGCGCCGCAACCTGCGCGTTTCGAGCGGCCAACTCGCGAACCCATTCTCGAACAACCTGCCGGTGGGGCTCATGTTCGCGCAATCCCACGTCGCTGCTGATTCTTTCGTTATACTGATAGAAGATCACATCTGCCGGATTGGTATGTTCCAGTATTGCTTCAACCTGCTCCCCGGGACTGAAGTGGCTGCGTTCGCAGAGAACCACCGGGAACAGCAATTCGCAAGACGATACCAACTCAAAGCCATTACGGATCTGCTCATTCCAAGTGGTTCCCGGGGCGTCGGGATGATGGACGATCCCATCGACGATGCCATCGGCTTCGCGCACGATGGCGTCGTAATCAATCCCCATCCTGTCCCTGTCAGCATGAAAGGGCTGTGCACAGCGAAACGTTTTCACCAGTGTCTTGTATCCTCGGTCAGTAGCCTCCTGCCTCATGGCGCGGAGGCACAGCGTCAGTCTCGTCTTGCGTTCCGTAATGCTGTCCCCAGGAAAAGTAAGGTTTTGCTCTGTGTAGTGAAATCCTGCGTCCTCGAGAACCTCGACGACGCCTACCCCACTGTGCTCGTACAAAACGTCTCCCACAAGGCCGACGATGTACCGCTGATGCGCCACAAGCTTCTCGGCCGAGCTCTCATCGTAATTGGTCACAGGAATGCCATGATCCGGGTTGATAAAGACAGAACCGTCCTGTGTGCGCATCGCCGATTGCAGATTTTGATTCCACCATTTCTTGGTGAACAAGCCGGCACCGAAGTTGCAGATTGGCAGCACGCGCAGGCCGAGTCTGCCACTCTCGCGGAGGAGCCTGCGAACACCGATGCGATATCTTCTGTGCCTTTCATCTCCTTCGCGCAGGAATGACTCGTGCAGGTCCACAAGGATGAAGTCAAATCCAAGTTCCCGGATGTCCTCAAGGTCGCGATTGATTTCATCGGCGTCATCCAGGGTGTATTGGTTCCAGATGTAGTAATAAATCCCAGGCATTACTTGCCTCCTCGCAGATAATAATGAGACCCGTCCTGTGGAAGCTCGATAACCTCAAATTTCCTGACTCGGGCTCGTCGTGCGATGTCCCTGACGTCGTCTTCCGTATAAACCACGACACCGTGCGCGTCGTGCGTGCTGGTCATCGGATCGCCCGACCAAACCGTGGGCTTGGCAAAACACCATGGTGAGGTGTCCGGTCCATAGCGGTTTTCCTTGAACTCGCCGTATATTGAGCAGCCAAACTTGGGGAAATCGAGCATCATGGTGCCATTTCTTGCCAGCAGCTTGTAAAGGTTTCGGACGATGCTGGCGACGTCGTCAGGAAAGATGTGCTGCAGCACAAGGCAGGAGAAGATGAAGTCATACTTACCGCCGATATTGCTCCCGACGCCGTCACAGACTCTGAGTTCCAGCCCCGGCACATCAGATACATATTCCCGGGCAAAGGCAATCATTTCGCGAGAGACATCAACAGCAGTGTAAGAGTGCGCAAGGGTCGCGAGTTTTTTCGTCAGCCGCCCTGCGCCGCAACCATATTCCAAGACGTGTTTTCCGCGCACGTAATCAGCGAAAGGATCCGCTTCCGCGGCGGCCATGCCGAGGAAGACGTCCATATTTTGTGAGCCAATGACTTGGAACACGGCTTCTTCGAATGATCGGGGCGCCCAGCGGGCATCGTATGCTGCCTTCATTTATCCTCCATTTGATCCAATATCCCGGGTTTCCTATCCGATGTCATTCACCGACTATGCGGCCTGATCTTGCTGCAGCGACGTCCATCCATTTTCTGCACATCCGCAGGTTTTTCATGCCTGGCGCCTGGACAACAGTATCGCCGCATCCGCCGCCGGCACCGGATGGGCCGTGCCGATGTGCGAGCGCTCGCAAGCTGTCATAGAGCGCGTCAAAACGGCGCAGCGTATCCTCCCAGCGATATTTCCGCTCGACCATAAGCTGAGCACGCGATGCCATGCTCTCGAGCCGATCGGGATGCTCCAGGGCCCAGGCGATCATCTTCGCCGCCTCGGCAGGCGCACCCGACTCCAGTGCCAGGCCGTTGTGCCCGTGCCTCAGGTAATCCTGGACCCCAGGGACACTGCGGGCGAGAACCGGCACTCCCAGAGCCATTGCTTCGAGTATGGCCATACCCTGTCCCTCGTCCTGCGACATCGAGACAAATAAATCCCATCCTCGAATGTGTCGGAAGACATTGGCAACGTTTCCCGTCATCAGGACGCTATCCTCAATACCGAAATCGCGGATCAGCGATCTGACTATCTGTGCGTAACCCTCATCCCCAACCGGACCGACCAGTGCCAGCATAGAGTCGGGCTTGCGCCGGTGGTAGCATGCAAACGCCTGGATCAAATCGGCCTGACCCTTGCGAGGTTCGATTCTTCCCACAAATCCCAGGCGCGGACCGCGAGCGCCGCGGCCCCTGGGACGCCTCCCCACCTGCCGGATCTCTTCCAGGGGGAGCCCCCACGGTATGTAATCGATGCGCTCCCGGCGGATGCCGCCGTTGATCAGGATCTTCCTGTAGGAACGTGCTGCACAGACCATGTGATCTGACTGCCCGAAACCCCAGAGATCCATGGCGTTCATCCAATCCGGCCGCGCAATCCCCCAGCTGTGGAACTGGCTGAGAAGAGAGAACCTCCTGCCTGCGGTGTGCCTTGAGATGGCTGCCACGCAGGCGGGGACTCCGGCATGACAATGAACTATGTGCGGCTTGAACTTTCGAACTGCAGCTGTAAGCGCGTCAACACTGTGCCAGAAAACTGCGGGATCCCGATCGAACAGATCGATTGAGAAGTGACGAATACCTGCCATGGAAAGCCGACGGCGGTAGGCAGGCCAGTCCGAAAATCCCCTGGAATATCCGCTGGTAACAATTGCCACAGTCGCCCGGAGGGACTGTGACAGGCAGAGGCGCGTCACGACGCCACCAGCACCACTCCAGAGAAATGGGATCACGTGCAGAATTCTTCGATTCATTGGCAATCCAGCATCTTGACAACCAGACTACGACAGCTTCCTGAACGTCCAGGCATCCAGCCCGCGGCGAAAAGAGCCAGTAACCGGCTGATCCTGATATCTTCGAACATGTGCATAGGGCCTTGGGACATATCGCGCCGAACCGGCAGAAGCCCTTTGTTGAGGCCTGCCCGCATCAAGAGGCACGGGAATAAATCTTCGCAGTCGAGTAGCCGTCGGCCTTGACCTCGCGCAGCTGTTGCCCGGCCTGGTACTCGTAGATCCTTTTTCCGCAATTTCTGGCGATGGTAACAATGTTGTCGAAACTGAGTCCGGTCTGAAGTGTGTTCACATAGATCACGATGTCGTAGGCCCTCACCAACTGCTGTTTCAACTCACGACTGAATCCGTTGAATCTCATGAGGCCGGGGCGTGAGTATTCGAAAGTACGGTTAACGTCCGGATTATCGACCCGCACGCCTCGCGAAACCAACACGTCCTGCACCGAGTTCTCCGGCAGGAGCGAGCGGATGTGGCTGTATGGGTCCATGCGCCCGGAGCGAATTACCAGTGCCCTGCAACCCGGCATGTCGGCATATAGAGTTTTGAAATCCTGGCAGCTGACCAGACCATTGTTGCCATCCACGGCAAGCATGAGAAAAACGCGCTCCCGGTCGGCCTTTGGAAACTCGGGCGTCTCCATCAGGACCTCATTTTTCCGGCCGAAATGGCTGGCATCGGAGATGTCGTTGACCAGGATTGTTCCGTGCTTGAAGGCCCACTCGCTCACCTCGGTGCCGGGATAGGGAACCAGCTGATTGAAGTAAGCGTAGTCGAGGCCGACTTCGTCCTTGAACCGGAGGCTTTTCTGCACCTTGTCGAGTGTGTCGCCGGGGAGCCCAATGATAAAATGTCCGCCGACAACAATGCCAGCTTCTTTCAGCAGGCGAATGCCGCGAGCCATCTCCTCGATGGTTTCAGCTTTCTTGATGGCCTTCAGGATCTCGTCATCTGCCGACTCAACGCCGATGGCCACCCCTTTGCAGCCGGATCTCTTCATAAGTCCGGCCAACTCCCGGTCGAGGCGGTCGGCACGGATCCCATTGTTTGCGTACCAGCCCACACCCAGATCCGCCTGGATGAGTGCATCACACACTTTCTTGGCGTGCTCAATGTCCAGTGTCAGGTTATCGTCGATGAATTCAAAATCCCTGAAGACATATTCCTTTCGCGCATGACGCAACTCCTCAACCACCCCTTCTGGCGATCGTTTCCGGAACCGGCGGCCGTTGATTCGAGGCACGCTGCAAAAGGCACAGCGATAGGGACAACCGCGACTGTGAACCATCAGGTACGGAAACAGGGATCGATCGATGCGATCCCAGGCGCGGTAGGTGGGATAAGGGAGATTGTCCAGATCGAGAATGAAGTCGCTCGGGTTGGCATGCCAGCTTCCGTTTTCATGGAAGATCAGGCCCGGAATGGAATGTGGAGCCTTCCCTTCGATGAGATCAGGCAGGGCGCGCTCTCCCTCACCGACCAGACCAAACTCGTACAGGTCCTGTTGAGCCAGGTAGGGCATCCCGAGCACGCCGATGTGAGGCCCTCCAATGATGGTACGTGCCCCGGGCCAATCCGCCCGGATCGCGCGCATGGTTTTCTCAGCCGAACTGACCAGGGCCGTCTTGACGGATACTCCGATCCAGTCAGGCTCATATCCGCGCGCGTATCGGCCTGCCTCCTCATCGGAGTATTCGTAATTGTTCAGGTCCAGCACCCGCACATCATAGCCGCGTTGCAGAAGAGCACTAGACAGGAACGCTAGGCCAGCATTGTGCGTCACGCACCTCTGGGTGCCCGCCGGATCGATCAGCAGCACCTTCATTGATGACCTCCATGTAGATGTCCAGTAAGTCCGTCATATAGCGCCGTGCAGTGAAACGTTCCAAGGCATACCGGCGAGCGGTATCTCCCATTCTTCGGCGCAGGCTGTCATCAGCAAGCAGCTGATCGATTCGCGCGGCATACTGGTCAAGATCCCCGTGCGGAACCAGGAACCCCGTCTCCTTGTGCCTCAACCAGTCGCGTACTCCTCCGGTATCGAAAGCCACAACCGGCTTGCCCTGCAGCATGGCCTCGATGCCTACTAGGCCGAACGGCTCCGGCCACACCGAACTGAACGCGACCAGCCGGGCACGCGCATAAGCCCGACTCAACTCGTCGCCGATCACCCAACCCTGCAAATCCAAATCCACGCCAAGAGTTACGGCCTCACGCAGAATTGCATCCTGGAAGCTGCTCTGACCTAGAACTCCATCCTTGCCCACAATATGCAGTGTCGGTTGTCTCTGCATCCGCCTGATAGCCCGGATCAGCTCCAAGAGCCCTTTTTCCGGGGTCAGGCGGCCTACATACAAGACTCGGTTCTCTTCAGCCACATCCACGCACTTCTGTGTCAGGCGGGTGAAATTCGGCAGGATGCGTATTTTCCGCTCCGGAAATCCGTTGGCTAGCAGGACTTCTCGGATGTAGTCCGAAATCGCCAGAAAACGTGCAAAACGAAACTTCGAGAAATGATTCTCGCAGCGCACGCGCACTGCCCGGAAGCTGTCTTCGAACCCGCAGATTGCTTTGCATACCTTCCCCATCGGGTAGCTGCAGATCGCTCCATCCGGCAGGAGCTTCAGGCGCGTTTCGCAGAGGTTCTCAAAGCTGTGAACGGTCTTGATCAAGGGGACGTCCGCATCCAACTCCTTGAAGATCTCCACTGACGGAAAATTGTGAACGTGGATCAGGTCCGGAGATTCGATGCTGATAATGTCCTGCAGGTAGCGAAGCGTGTCCTGATAGCTCTCCGTGCGCCGGTGCCTGTCATAAGCGCGCCGGTCGCAGAGGGGAAGAATCAACTCCGGAACATAGTATCGATTAATTCGGGCGGGCCAGAACTCGGGGTTCCTCAAGCGTCGATCGTCGTTCGCGATGATGATTGCGATCTGGTGACCTCGTTCCAGCATTTCTGTGCAGGTATCGAACAGGAGACGCTCCGCGCCGCCGTGCACCACCGAAAAAGAGTTAAAGTAAAGGATCTTCATAGGCGCGCCTCATTAGCTTCCCCCATGATCTCGTCTGCCGCAGAGCTCAAATCCCGAACGCCTCCGGGTTCCGAAGTCAGACTCCCTTGCGCCGGTGCCTTCAAAGGTCCAGCCCATTGGGAGAGTTGGATAAAATCCTTCCTGGGTGAAGAAGGAGCGTCGAATTTCGCGCGATAGGGCGCGAGATCAAGCGCATCGGGAACCTCGATCTCCCGGACATCTAATCCCCACATGTCGTGCGTAGCGTGCTTCCGATCGAGAGTGTAGAACTGGTCGCAGGGAAGAAAGCAGATGCTGCGTTTCTCAGGCCAGACGATGCCACCATCAAAGATGTTTCCCAAACGCCACCGCTCTCGATCCGCCCGGCGTTGTTGGGTCAGGCATTTGTACGCAAATCCCTGGGGGTCGATTGTGATGTGAGCATGACCGCCGTTACAGGAGAGGGGCAGAGGTCCGGGAACGTTGAGATCGCGCACATCCTCGAAGGGGGATAGATACACCTTCAATCCATGTCCCCGCAGATGGGTCACAGCAGCCTGAGCATCGTGCGAAGGATGTTCCACGACATTGACGGAAATCGGGTAATGAGGAGCCAGCTCAAGGCATTTGCCGGCAAATTCACCGATGGAATCGTGGCTCGTGTGATGATAGGAGGCGGTCCAGGACACACAATTACTGATCGGCTGTTCCTTGTACAGGCGCCACCGTTGTCCGCCCATGTTTGAGGTTACCGCCCAACGGTACACGGTGGAAAGCTGCTCGAGAAACCAGTGAAATCGTGGAAATATGGTCGGTTCGCCACCGACAAAGTCCAGCACTGCTGTGGCCGGAACATGCTGCCGTATGGCCTCGAGCCAGGACTCGGCAGGCCGGTCGAGGCTCCGGGATCGATTCGACTCTGCCATGGTGACCCAGCAATATGGACATGAGGTCGCTGCGTTGGCGTGAAAATCGCAGAACCAGCTGATACTGATCATGACCGAGTCTAAGTGCACTGGTCGCTCCTTGGGAAGTTCGGCCGCGTTGCTTAACGCCTACCGCCCTTAGGTTGCTTCTGCGCCTCCAGAAGGGGTTGCCGCTTTGGAATCGCCGTCAGATGGTGGGAAACGCACTTTGAGCTCATCTGCCGATATTCGAGAAGACCTGTGCTGCAAAGTCTTTTCATATAAATGTTCACCATCGCGACTGACAGCACGCAGCGCGGCGCCAGTTCCATCTGCGTGATTTCCGGATCCGAGGCAATCTGCTTCAAGATTTTCAGTTGGTACAGTCCCAGCGCGGGCAGGCAGAAGCATCGAGGCTTCTTGGTTCGCAAAGACCTTACTCAATGAATGTATCGACTGTCCGGCTCACTCACTATTTCCGGCCACCACAACGTTTTCATCGTCGGAACAGGCTGATGGCTTTAGGGTTTGTTATTTTGCGGCGCTAGTGAAGGAAATGGAGCGCGGCGGAAATTCATTCACTGGCTGTAAGTTCTGCGTTTACCAGAATGTACTTCTAGGCGTGGTCCATCCGGCCCACGACCACTTTGGAGCGCGGAGGCATAGCACACCCTTAACGGATCCCACAAGCGGCGTTGTGCTTCCGCTGTGTGCTTCCGCACTTCAGAGCACCTGAGGCGCGACCGTACCTCGACATCGTTGTCTGCTTCAAGATAACTTTCGTCGCATTTATGCGCTAGGATTTCGCCGCTGGCGATCGGTATCGAGCCGGGAGAGTTTCGTTTGTCCGACTTACCATCTAAAGCAGACATCAGAAACAACGCCATCACTGCGCGTGTCGACCACGGAAAGACTGCGCTGGTGGACGCGATGCTCAAGCAGAGCGAGATCAGGGCTTCGATCTCCCCGTGAGCGTCGGAAGCACTCCGATCGGAGAAAGTTCAGCGTTTCTTCAGGGTGATGGCCAGCCCCTCGCCTTCCATGTAGAACAATGTTTCCAGCGCCCGGTTGGCAGTAACCAGCTTGTCGTAGTCGTTAGCCATGCCCACATTGTGAGCCAGAATCAGGCCGCCCGGCCGCAGAAGGGGGAGCAGTTTGTTTAAATAATCGACGTAGCCCTCCTTGTCGGCATCAATGAACAGAACATCGATCGGTTCCTTGAGGCGGGCGATCGTCTGGTGCGCATCGCCCTCGACAATGGTCACGATTTGATCGACGCCGGCTTCCTTGAAGTGTCGGCGCGCGGTGGCTGCTCGGCCCGCATCATACTCAAACGTGGTTAGCCTGCCGCCCGTCTTCTGAAGGGCGAGGCATAACCACAGGCCGGAGAGTCCCGTGGATGTGCCGATCTCGACCACGTTCTTTGCGCCCGCCGCCTCGGTGAGCAACCGGAGCATTCTACCGTCGGTGACCGGAACATTTTGATACATGGCTCCGATCTTCTGCGCCTCCTCCAATACCGCCAGCACCTTCTTCTCAAGCTCTGAGTTGGCCTGAGGCAGGCTGTCGGTCGAATATCCGCCGCGGAAGCCGCCCCTTGGGCCCCGCTGGCTGAAAGCTGCAAAGGCCAACGCCAGCACCAGGCCGGTGACAATCAGGATTCGTTTCATATAAGTATGCCTCCTCTCCTTCACAAGCACGAGTCACGGTAGGCCAGTCGTCCGGCAGAGACACGCGGCGGCGTCTGTGCCCTATCCTCACGTACGCGCACCGGAGCCGAATGTACCACAAAATGTTTGTAAAGAATGCGTTAAGAGAGGGGTAGGGGTCGGACTCGCGCAAGATCAACTCAGGCAGCAGAAACGAAAAAAATGAGCTCCGAATTTGAGCGCTGTCTACGCTGCTGCTTTCGCGCTAACCACCTGAATAAATAAGATCTGCCTCGGTCCGATCCCAAAGGGATGCGGTCCTTCTTGACAGGGCCTTCCAGGTCGAGTACCTTTCGTCGTTTTCGCGTGCCCGGATTCCGCCTCTCAAGAGCGTGACCGTGCCAGGAGATGAGTTTGTCAATAGCACAAGCCAGAGAAGACATCCGGAACATCGCCATCATCGCCCATGTCGACCACGGCAAGACCACGCTGGTGGATGCGATGCTCAAGCAGAGCGGCACGTTTCGCGCAAACGAGCGCATAGTCGAGCGCGTGATGGACAGCCTCGACCTCGAACGCGAGCGCGGCATCACCATCATGGCCAAGAACACGGCCATCCACTTCTGCGGGGTCAAGATCAACATCGTCGACACCCCCGGCCATGCCGACTTCGGGGGAGAAGTGGAGCGGGTCCTGAAGATGGTCGACGGCGTCATGCTGCTGGTCGACGCGTCGGAAGGCCCGCTGCCGCAAACGCGCTTCGTGCTGCGCAAAGCGCTGGAACAGAAACTCCCCGCCATCGTGGTGGTCAACAAGATCGACCGTGCCGACGCCAGGCCCGAGGAGGTCGTCAACGAGATCTATGACCTCTTCATCGATCTGGATGCCAATGAGGAACAGATCACCTTCCCCATACTCTATGCCATAAGCAGAGATGGGATTGCGAGGCGCGAGTTGAACGACGGCTCGCAGGATCTGCTTCCGCTCTTCGAGCAGATTCTGGAGACTATACCAGCTCCCCGCCCACTGCTTGCCGACAGGCTGCAAATCCTGGTGACGATGCTAGACTACAGCGACTACGTGGGCAGGATCGCGATCGGAAGGATCTTTTCGGGCCGGGTCGCAGTCGGAGACAACGTTTCCGTCTGCAAGCTCGACGGCACCATCGAAAGGACGCGCATTACCATGCTTTACACCTTCGATGGTCTGAAACACCAGCCGGCTGAAGAAGCGCGCGCCGGCGAGATCATCGCTCTCGCCGGCATTGAAGGGATCTTCATCGGTGAGACGGTTACGGACGCGGAAAATCCGGCGCCGCTGCCGGCAATCCAGGTCGATGAGCCCACCATATCGATGGTTTTCCAGGTGAATACCGCCCCATTTGCCGGCCGCGACGGGAAATATGTGACCTCCCGCCACCTCAGAGGGCGCCTCAACAAGGAGATGCTCGGCAACGTGGCGATCCGCGTGGAGGACATGGGGGTAATGGACAGTTTCAAGGTTTCCGGACGCGGCGAACTTCAACTTGCAATCCTGATCGAGATGATGCGGCGCGAAGGCTACGAGATGCAGGTCTCGAAGCCTGAAGTCATCACGCGGGTCCTAGACGGGAAGAAGCTGGAGCCGATTGAACTGGTCGTCATCGACTGTCCTGATGCGTTCATAGGCGTCGTGACCGAAGCTCTCGGGCGCCGCAAGGGGCGCATGACAAAGATGGTGAACCACGGTGCCGGGCGGGTCAGGCTCGAATTCGAAGTTCCGACCAGAGGCCTGATCGGATTCCGCTCGGAATTTCTTACCGACACGAAAGGCACCGGTCTGTTGAATACGCTCTTCCTGCGGTGGGGCGAGTGGCTGGGAGAGATTACCAACCGGCTGACCGGAGCCCTGGTCGCGGACCGTCCGGGTGCCGCGACCAGCTATGCCCTTTACAACCTGCAGGAACGCGGCGAACTTTTCATCCGGCCCGGCACTGCGGTTTACGAAGGAATGGTTGTGGGCGAGAACGCCCGCAACGTCGATCTCAATGTCAACGTCGTCAAGGAAAAGAAGCTCACCAATATGAGGGCTTCCACCTCCGATGAAGCAATCCGACTTGTCCCCTTCCGCGAACTCTCCCTCGAGCAGGCCCTCGAATTCATTAACGACGACGAACTCGTCGAGGTCACCCCGCAGGCAATCCGACTGCGGAAGAAAATCCTGACGGCCAACCAGCGCTGATCAAACCTGAAGGCCGGCGCGAATTCCACGGCACAGGATATTTGTAACCAAAAACCTCAACGCAGAGATCGCTGAGACCGCGGAGCATTTGTTTGTGAAATCTGTCCCTGTTTGCCTGGCATCGCCGGCCGTGCGGAGGAAGAGGGGCGCCGGAAATTGACTATGAGGGTCAATTCCTGCGGCGCGCCTTCCTTCGACTGTCTGCGGACGACAAAAACCGCGGAGTCTCCCCAGGATTTCCCCGCCATGAGCCGATTCAAGGTTTCGGCGTCGGTCAAAGGAACTCCATCCATGGAGATAAGGACATCCCCTGATTGAAATCCGGCGCTTCTTGCCGGGGAACCTTCGCTCACCGAAAGAACCCGGCGCCGGGATTCCCCGGGAACTTCGTTGGTCGCGACCCCAAGCTCCGGGTAGAGGGGGGCCTTTTCTTGCGGCAGTCCCCAGATGTAATCGGCGTAGGATGCCTGAACGCTCTCAACCGGCCGACCCCTCTCGTCAAGCACCTGGATGGGAATGATGGACGCCATTTTGCCGTCATACCATTGGGCTGCCTGCCTCTGAATCCCGAGATTGTACGCAACATGGCCTGAGCCAATGAGCACAACCATCACGGTGTTTTCGTCCCCGTGTTCTTTCAGCGCCTGAACTGCGTTATATCCCATCGTAGCGTCCCAGGTGCACTGGGATGCAAACATGGCGTCCACCCGGCTGTCGCTCATCACGGAATGCATCCCCATGGACTCGGCAAAAAATGCTTTAAATAGAGTGAGGTGCTCTTCGCTGGAAGTATCGATCTTCGGTGCGATGTGCGCTCTTTCCTCCGGGCTCAGATTTTCAAGGCCCTTCTTGGTTACGGATGACACCACTTCCCGGGGTGCATTGAGCGCGAACATACGAATGCCGTGATCGCGAGCGAAGACGAAAATATCCCGGTAGTAGTTCCAGTGGTAGCCCCAGTTCTTGTACCAGTGCGACAACCGAATGAACCCGCTCTCTGTAAGGAGGCCACCGCACCAATCGTCCAGGTATTGCTGCTCCGTGCTGGGGTACATTTCCAGCCCGATGAGGACCTTCCTCCCGGCGCCCTGCAGCTCCTCGATCATCTTCTTCTGGACTCGATGAAAATCCATGGTGGTATGGCTTTCGCCGATATAAATGAGGTGCGTACCGGCGAGCCGCGCAACTGTCTCGCCCGGGGTCAGCTGTTCACCAGTCGCGGTCTCAGTCACGGCATCGAGCACAACCTTGGCCTCCTTGTTCTTGCGGGCCGGGTCCCCAACAGTGAGGTGAAGGCTGTCCTGTTGGGCCAGCAGACTGGTTGTGGTCAAAAGAATCAGAATCAGAACCTTGCTAGGCATCGTGAGCCTCCTCCGGCGTGGAGCATATCACAGGATTGTCCCATTTTGCGGCAGCTTACGGCCGTTTTGGTGAAGCGCATCAGAACGGCCCGAATAAGGAGCAGGCAAGGCTTGCGCACCAAGGGCGTTGTCGCATTTCCCCAAATTTCCCGGTGGTGCCTTACGCCCGCTTGTGATAGATACGAGTCATGACAGACACCAGATATGTATCTCTGAACACCAACCCGCCCGGCATGGACCGCCGGGAATTCGTCAAAACTCTTGGAACCTGCTCGATAGCCGCCGGAGGCATAGTCCTCGGTGTGCCGATGTTCGGCCAGGAAAAGGAACCTCCGCAAAAGGTCGAAACCAACATCCTCGACTTCACCAAGGTTCCGAAAACCAGATATTCGCTGCCGGGTCCATTCCCCGGCCGGGTCATCAGGGTCACGGATAAGCGCTCTCTTCAGGAGGACCGGTTCGATGCCAAGGTAATAGCTGAAATGGTCGAAAAAGGCATCGCCAGACTCACCGGAAAAAGCACGAAGGAGAGTTTCGGCCTGTTCTTCGAACAAAACGACATCATTGGTCTGAAGGTCAATCCTGTCGGACCTCCCCTGATCAACACGCGTCCGGAACTGGTGGAAGCGGTCATCGAGTGGCTGGTCACGAGTGGTGTGCCTAAACAGAATATTATTATCTGGGACCGGTTCGACTACATGCTCAAGGACGCCGGGTTCACGCCGGCACGCTTCCCCGGAGTAGGGATCCAAGGTCTGCAGACCATGGATGAGACGGGGAACAACTGGCGCGACCAGGACGGCAACCACCTGAGCATCAACAACTTTGACCGGGAGTTCTACTACTTCGCCAAAGGCGTTGTGGGGAAGAATGTGCAGGGCTACAAAGACGACGAGTTTTACCTGAATCAGCACGTGTTCAACGGCGAGTACTCCTACTTCGGCAAACTGATCACCCGGAAGCTGACGAAGATCGTCAACCTGGCAGCCTACAAGAACACAGGCAACGCCATCTCGATGGCCTGCAAGAATCTCGGATACGGCTCAATCTGCAACAGCGGGCGGCTGCACGCGCCCTTGTCCTTGAACGTCTGCGCCGAGGTCCTGGCAGCGCCTGTGATCCGCGACAAGCTGGTCCTGAACATCACCGATGGGATTCGCGGGCAATATGAAGGCGGCCCCGACAAGAATGCCCAGTTCGTTTATGCCAATCACTCCCTCTACTTTGCCACCGATCCCTTTGCGCTCGACATGGTCTGCCATCGTGAGTTGGTGGGAAAGCGCAAGGAAATGGGGATTCAGGTCAACGAGAATCCCCGCTTCACCGAATACCTCCATTATGGCGAGAAACTGGGCCTCGGCGTGGCCAACGTGGAGAAAATCAACCTGGTTCAAGTATGACGGCGCTCCTGACAATCTGGCTCGCATGCTTCGGGATCGCAGGTGCGCTGCCTGCGATCTTCCCGGATACGGCTCTCCTGCCTCCCGACGGTTTTCTCAAGGCCTGGAAAAAGGCCGAAAATCCCCGCGTTTTCACCGCGAGCGATTTGTACGGCCACATTGACGGCGGCGCCGAGATTTTTCTCGAATTCGGCTTCGAGCAGCTCACCGTGCAGCCCTACTCCCCCATCGCGGCCGGCGCCGCGAAAACCACAGCCGACGAGTTCAAGATCGAGATCTACCGGATGGCCGATCCGATCGCAGCCACCGGCATTTACCTCATGAACTGCGGCAAGGAATCTCAGGACCCGTCTTTTCAGGAGCGCCACAGCTTGAACCAGTTCCAGCTGATCTTCAAGCGCGACCGCTACTACGTGATCGTCAACAACTCCGAGGGGAACGAAAAGCTCCGGCTCGACATGCTCGAGTTCGGTCGCTTCATCGCCGGGCGCCTGCCCCCGGAAACGCCGACCAGGCCAGGCGAGCTTCTGCCGCAGGCGGGGCTGAACCAGGCCTCGATCCGGCTGATCCGCGGGCCGTATGCGCTTCAATCGATTTTCACCCTGGGCAACGGGGACATACTTCAGCTCGGCCGCAAGCTGACGGCCGTTTCGGGCAGTTATCAGGATGCCGGCGGCAAGTATGCGCTCGTGCTGGTCGACTATCCGAACGAACAGGCGGCGCGGAGGGCATTCCTCAATGTGCAGAGCAACCTGGACAGCTATCTTAAGATCCAGGAGAAGAATGATCGGAGGCTGGTTTTCAGAGATTACAATAACGAATATGGTGTCATCTCTCTAGCAGGACAGCGGCTCACTGTCCAAGTGCATCTCGCAAAGAAGCCACTCCTTGAACCGTAGCCGGATCGTCCAGTTCAAGTATGTCAACCGGAACACGCCTGACAGGCCGTACCTGCTCTGTCTCGAAAAGATGATTGAATGGATCCAAAGCGTCGAGTAATTCTTGGGGCACGATGAAAACAAACGAACAGGAATCGCGAAATCCCCGAAATGCACGAAAGTGGTTCTCGTTTATCTCATGGGTATTCATCTTTGCATCCCCGGGCGCGGCGGGCGCCGATATCAAGGTCACCCATCAGGCACGATCTCTTCAACCCGGCGAGGTAGTTCTTTTCCAAGTGGAGAGTGCGCAACCGCTGCGCCGACTTCAGGCTTCCGTTTTCGGGCACGAATTTCCCTTTTTCCCGAATGGAGCCAACTGGACGGCACTCGTCGGGATTGATCTCGACACCAAGCCCGGCCGGTATCCAGTCAAGCTGAGCGGATCGGACGCGAGCGGCGAGCCCGTGGTGTCCCAGGATACGCTCGTCGTTCTCGCCAAGAAGTTTCCCACCCGCGAGCTCACCGTCGATGAGAAGTATGTCACTCCGCCGCCAGAGGCGCAGGCGCGGATCAAAAGAGAAGCCGAAAAGGTGCGCGCGATCTTCGATGCGCTCTCACCCCGACGATATTGGCTCGGAGCTTTCCACGTTCCTGTCCCCGGACCGCCGATCAGTGAGTTCGGCAAGAGAAGCATCTACAACGGCAAGCCGCGCAGCCCGCATGCCGGCACAGACTTCCAAGGGGCGACCGGCACGCCGGTCCAGGCACCGAACGCGGGCAGGGTGGTTCTGGCCGCAGACCTATATTATTCAGGCAACACCGTAATCCTGGATCACGGTCTGGGCTTGTATTCCTATTTCGGCCATCTATCGGCTTTTTCGGTGCGAGAAGGGGATCAGCTCAGCACGGGTGACGTCGTGGGCAAGGTGGGAGCCACGGGCTTGGTGACGGGTCCGCATCTCCACTGGTCTGTGCGCCTGGTGGGGACCCGTGTGGACCCCCTCTCCCTGATCTTCCTCTTTCGGCGACAGTCACAAAAATCCCCTAATCGAATGTGACCGCTCGACCTCCAATTTGGGGATCTCGGCACTACTGAGTTTTATCTTCATAAAAGCCTGGTGCCACACCAATCATTCTGGAACAGGGAAAGCCATGGGCTGCCTACCGGGCGGTGGCCAATGATTCATCGATCCTAAGGTGCCGGTCGCTGAGGCGTGTCATGGCCGCAAAAACCAGGCACACTCCTCCGAGCAGCCACAGTACGTAATCCAGAGACACATCCGCAAGAAGGCCGACAATGGGGTAGAGCAGAAAGGTGACGGAGCGCTCCAGCAGCGAAACCGACGAAATCACAGTCGCGCGGTTTTCGCTTTCGATATGACGATTGATGAATTCATTCAGCACTGGAATCCGTACCATTTTGCATCCTACGAGAACGAACAGCGCAGGAATTGCGAATGCGAGCGGGTGCACAAAGCCGAGGGCAATGAAAAGCACACCCGGCACGAGTGCCGAAAACAATAGCAGGTGCTTGACGCCGATGGCCTTTTCCAAGAGACCCACATGGGTGAGCAATACCGCCGAGAACAGGTTGAACCCGGCGCCGATCCATCCCAGATAGGCCACCCTGAGTCCAGCCCGCTGCGTAACGGGCTGATAAAACCAGAATGCGAAGAAAGTCACGGCGGAGATCGTGACGGCATTGAGCACATACGCCCGCAGTTCCTTGCGCGCGAAAAGCGTGCGAAGTCCGAGCACACCCATTTGGATGAAACCCTGTTTGGGTTTGGTCCGAGGAGGTTCCCGCATCCAAAGGAACATGCCGGCCGCAAGGATAGCGGATATTGCGGTCATGATGAATGGCACGGGCAACAGGTTGGGGTAATTACGAAGGCCGGCTATCGATGACCCGATCGGGAACGAGACGAGGAGCCCCAGGGTTCCGGCTGCTTCGTAGCGCGAAAAATAGAATCGTGCCCGCTCCTCCGCCTTCATTACAATCAGTGAGTCGTAGAGCAGGGCTTGATCGGCTCCTGATATGAGGGTCATGCCTACGGCTCCCAGGAATTCGGCGGCGAAGAGGAGATAATAGTCGCTGGAAAGTCCAAAGAACAGCATGTCGGACGCAAACAAAATGCATCCCAGAGCAACCGAAATTTTGCGGCCGAATTTGTCCGCCACCACTCCCGTCGGTATTTCAAGCACAAATACCCAGAACAGAAACCAGGCTTGCAGAACAAACATCCGGGTATAATCCACCCGGAGCCAGTCCAGAAAGTAGGGGACGGAGATCGGGCCGAAGAACTGCAGGTTCTTCAGGAATGCCGCAGCATACGCCTTGCGGATATTGGTCCGATTCATTTTCAGCAGCATATCTCAAAATGGCGCCACGGGCATCAATGTTGTTCCGCCCAACGAAGATCACGGTCCAACCGGCAGTGAGCGCACACCGGTGTTTTCAAAGGGTAATGTGAGAGGGTGCGTACCAGGCGGCGCAATCGGTATATGGCATAAGCGGAGAAAAGCGGGCACTGCAATGGAGTAGATCGAAGGCGCAGACATCTAAATCATAGAGATGTCCTGAGCCCTGACGATAAGGTTAAGACGGAGGCTGCCTCGAGTCAGCATCAATATGGCGACAAAACATACAAGCGAGGTCTCTTCACGTCCCTGGTGGGAGAATCCGGATCTCCGAGCAACATTGATTCTGGTGGCCGCGGGCATCATTTTCTTTGCGGATGCCCTCTTCTCATCAAAGAACTTTTATTATCGCGATATCCTGAATTTCCATTATCCCTTGCGCAAAATCCTCATCGATAGCTTCGCCAGAGGCGAATTTCCATTGTGGAACCCGTACATCTACCTCGGGCAGCCAATGCTGGCAAACCCGAACTATATGGCCCTGTATCCGACAAATCTCCTGCACCTGTTTTTGCCGTTTAATTACGCCTTTAAGATCCACTTCATCCTCCACCCCATCGCTGGGGGCCTGGGCTTTTACTTCCTGGCGCGCCGGCTCGGCATCCAATGGGTGGCTTCTCTCGCCGGCGCATTGTCATATGAGTTCTCGGGCGCGGTCTTATCATTTCTGAACCTCTACAACATCATCCCGGCAGTTGCCCTGATGCCGTGGCTTGGGTGGGCTTTCTACGGAGCCCTGCACGAACATCGCTGGCGGCGCACACTCGGATTTGGAGGCCTGCTCGCCCTGCAAGCCATAGCGGTTGAGCCTTTGATTCTTCAATGCGATGTCCTGCTCGTCATGGCCCTCGCCGCAATCTGGATCTGGGAACAGGAAAGTCGTTTCAAGGCACTTCGACGTACGCTCGGAGTCGCTGCCGTGGGTGCGCTGATCGCAGTCGGGCTGGCAGCCGCCCAAATAGTACCGACCCTGGAAATGCTGCCGCTCTCCGCGCGAGGATCCGGCCTGGATTTCAAAACGGCCAGCGAATGGTCGATGAATCCCCGCGACCTCATGAACACCTTGGTCCCCAACCTCTTCGGATATCCCTTTACCATTGACGTTTCGAACTACTGGGGAGAGGCGTATCACGAATCGACGACAGGGTACCTGGCTTCGTTTTTCCTTGGCTCCGTCACCTTGCTCCTGTCCAGCCTTTCGTTGTTTTCGACTCGAACGAAGTTGAGGACGGTCATGATGGCCTTCTTCGGCGTGAGCATTATCCTGGCGCTCGGCAAGTTCACTCCGGTCTACCCTTGGCTGTATGAGCACGTGCCGCTTTTCAACATGGGGAGGTATCCTTCCAAGTTCTTTCTGCTTACGAGTTTGATTGTTTCTGTGCTTGCGGCTTTGGGCCTTGAGGCAGCCGTGAGCCCCGGACCAGGCAGGACCCACCCGCGCGGTATTGATCGAGTGTGCATCGCCGGCATGTTTCTGGGCCTGTGTGCCATCGGGCTTGCTTTCTACTGGAGAATGAGTCGAGATCAGCTGGAATCGCTTTTGCGCACTGCAGTGCTGCCCGCTGTCGCGCAAAACAAAGATCTGCCAGCGATCGCTGCCGGTCTGGGCAATTCCATCAGAGCCACCGGCGCTTTCCTCTTCTTGAGCGGTCTGGTGGTGTTGGCGGGGCGGCGGATGAGAAGGTTTGCCGCTCTGGGAGGATTTTTGGCATTCCTGCTCGCCCTTGAACTCGTGCCGCCGAATCTTGGGCTGGCACCTCTCATTTCGGATGCCGACATGGACTTTGTGCCCGAGGTCGATTTGTACATGCTCCGGCATGGTGACCGGAACCTGATCCGCGCGGTCTCGCCGAACATCATGACTCCAATACCGACCGGGCTCATGCTTCGCGCTCCGAATCGCTCCTTGGCCTGGATGATCCTGTTTTACCGACGAAGCGGACAGAGCCTGGCCGGCATCCGCAATGGCATCCAGTACTCAATCGACAAGGGCATAGATCATCTCAACACGCGGGAATCAGAACTGCTGCTGAAGAGCTGCGTCAACATGGCGCCGAAGGAAAGGCTGGCCTTGCTTGGCAATCTGAACTCGGCCAGGATCATGTCCCTGGGTGACCTTAAGGATCCTCGGGCGGATCTCCTGAGCCGGTTCGACACGCACAGCAACCTGGACTATGGTCTTTACAGCCTGAAAGACGCGTTGCCGCGCGCCTACTTTGCCACGCGCGTCATCCGGGTTGCATCTGAGGCAGAGGCTTTGAACCGGCTCGCCGAGACGAATAACAACGGCCTGCTAGGCTCAGTCATCCTGGAATCGGCGGGGGAACCCCTCGGACAGGCGCCGGCCACAGGCGGACAAGTGGAAATCGCGCGTTATGAGAACAACCGCGTCTCGTGCCGGGTGGAGGCACATTCCGACGGCTATCTCGTGCTTCTCGATAGTTACTATCCGGGATGGCACGCAACTGTGGACGGCCGGGAAGCCGACATCCTGCGTGCGAACTTCGCATTCAGAGCAGTATTCATTCCCGCCGGGCAGCACACGGTTGAGTTCAGGTTCACCCCGCGCACGTTTTATGCCGGGCTGGCATTGACCCTGTCTACGGGCCTCATTGCGACGTTTCTATGGCTCGGAATGTTTATTCGTCGTCGCTCTTCGGGCACCCCAACGATGCCAACCAGATAGTCTTCGGGACCTCGGCGACAGTCCTGAATTCCCTCTCCGATTCTCCCAAATAGAAATGCTCATAAGGAAATATGCCGCTTTGAACACAAGAGTGATATGATAATATTCCGCTGAAGTAGATACTGCTGCAGTCGGACGTGCCGCGCAGTCCCTCTGAATTGTGCTGTAAGGAGATCCCCAGCGATGAGGACACGAACAAATGAAAAATCAGTCCGCGGCTCTGCCTGGTTACTGCTTGCCGCACTTTGCTCTCTTCCGTCCTGTTTGATATGGCAGGGCTGTACGAGCAAGGCGTCTTCCCCTTCAAAGAGAGAGGATGGGGCCGGCCGTGTTCCGGTGACGGTGGCAAGAGTCGTCCAGAAAGATGTCCCCATAGACCTCCAAGTCGTCGGCAACGTGGAAACCTATCTGACTGTCACGGTAAAAGCCCAGGTCGGCGGCGAGCTCACACGCGTCTACTTCCGTGAAGGAGACTTCGTCAGGAAAGGGGATCCGCTGTTCGACATTGACAGCAGAATGCTGGAATCCCAGCTCAACCAGTATCAGGCCAATCTCTCCAGGGATGAAGCCCAGCTGGGATTGGTGGAAGCCAACCTCGCACGGGACGAAGCGCAGGAGAAGTACGCTCTTGCAGAGGTGGATCGTTACTCCCGCATGTTAAAGAAGGGTTTGGTGGCAGCGGAACAAGCCGACGAGGTCAAGGCCAACGCCGACGCCATATCCGCCGCCGTCCGCGCCGACAAGGCCGCCATTCGCAGCGGGCAGGCCGCGGTGAGCGCGAGTAAAGCTGCAGTGGAGAATGCCAAGGTGCTGCTGGGGTACACCGCGATCCAATCACCCCTCGACGGCCGCACCGGGAACCTCAATGTTCAGCAAGGCAACGTGATCAACGCCAATGCCACCGACCTGATCACGATCAACCAGGTGGAACCGATCTACGTGGCTTTTTCCGTTCCTGAAACTCAGCTTGCCATGATCAGGAGGTCTCAGATCGTGACGGCGACTCCCCGGAATGAATCAGCTCCCCAGGAAACCGGCGAGCTTACCTTCATCGACAACAAGGTGGATCCCGCGACCGGCACCATCCGGCTCAAAGGCACTTTCGCGAACTCGGATCAGAAGCTATGGCCGGGAGAGTTTGTACGCGTCACGCTCAATCTCGCCACACGGCCGAATGCCCTGATCGTCCCAAGCCAGGCGGTGCAGAATGGACAGGACGGATTGTATGTCTTTGTCGTGAAGCCTGATCGGACCGTGGAATCACGGCCGGTGGTCACGGGAGCTAGGGTCGATCAGGACATAGTGATCGAAAAAGGACTGAATCCGGGTGAGACAGTGGTCACCGAAGGACAACTCCGGCTGGCGCCGGGCAGCCGCGTGCAGATTTCTGACAGCCCGGGAAACTCCGCCGGGAGCAACGGGGCGAAACATCAGGGGAAGTGACACGTCGGGCGCCAGGATGCCGGCGGCAGAAATTCAGCAAAGACAGGGACTGTGCAATGAACATCACTGAAATCTTCATCCGGCGCCCGGTTATGACCACACTGTTGATGCTGGGGATCCTTATCTTCGGCGTGGTCGGGTACCGCACCCTGCCCGTGAGCGATCTTCCCAACGTGGACTTTCCGACGATCCAGGTGAGCGCCAGCCTTCCGGGTGCCGGTCCCGAAATGATGGCCGCCTCAGTGGCGACGCCGCTGGAGCGGCAATTCTCGACCATTCCGGGCATCGATTCGATGACCTCTTCCAGTTCCCTCGGCTCCACCAACATCACCTTGCAATTCTCCCTGGAGCGCAATCTCGACGCGGCGGCGCAGGACGTACAAACGGCCATCGCCACGGCCCAGCGGCGGCTGCCGCCCGGAATGCCCACGCCTCCAACCTTCCGCAAGGTCAACCCGGCGGATTCACCGATCCTGATGCTTTCGCTCAATTCGCCGACCATGCCGCTGTCCACCGTCGACGAATACGCGGAGAACATGATCGCGCAGCGCATCTCGATGGTCTCCGGCGTGGCGCAAGTCAACGTTTTTGGCGCCATGAAATACGCGGTGCGCGCGCAGGTCGATCCGACCATTCTGGCCGCCCGCGGCGTCGCCATCGACGAGGTAGAGGCGGCCATCCAGCAGCACAACGTCAACATGCCGAGCGGCACCCTCTCGGGTCCCAGGCAGGCCTATACCGTGCAGGCCAGCGGACAGCTCACGGACGCGGAAGGGTACCGTAAGCTCATTGTGACCTACCGCAACGGCGCGCCCCTCCATCTTGGAGAGTTGGGGCAGGTCATCGACAGCGTGCAGGACAACAAGTCGGCCGCCTGGTTCAACAGCGCGCGCTCGATCACCCTTGCCATCCAGCGACAGCCGGGGACGAATACGGTGGAAGTCGTCGACTCGGTCAAGAATCTGTTGCCCACCTTCCGCAATCTGCTGCCGCCTTCCGTCAAGATGGATATCCTGATCGACCGCTCGGAATCGATTCGCGATTCGGTCAATGACGTAAAGTACACACTGCTTCTGACGGTGACGCTGGTGGTGCTGGTGATTTTCCTTTTCCTGCGGAACGTCTCCGCCACGCTGATTCCCAGCCTGGCGCTGCCCATGTCGATCATCGGCACGTTTGCCGCCATGGCGCTGCTGGGCTATTCGCTGGACAACCTCTCTCTGATGGCGCTTACACTCTCGGTGGCGTTTGTGGTGGATGACGCCATCGTCATGCTGGAAAACATCGTCCGCCACATGGAGATGGGCAAGCAACGGCTGCGGGCGGCGCTCGACGGGGCGAAGGAGATCGGCTTCACGATCCTCTCCATGACGCTTTCCCTGGCCGCTGTTTTCATCCCCGTGCTGTTCATGAGCGGGATTATGGGCCGGTTGTTCCACGAATTCGCCGTGGTGATCAGTGTGGCCATCCTGATCTCCGGCCTCGTAGCGCTCAGCCTCACTCCGATGCTCGGGAGCCGCATCTTGAAGCCGGAGCACGAGAATCCGAACGCCTTCTATCGCGTCACCGAAGGTGCTTTCCAGGCCATGCGCCATGCTTACGACTGGACTCTCCGCGGGGTGCTCCGCCACCGTCTGGTCACGCTGGGCCTTGCGGCCGGAACCCTCGTGGCCACGCTCTACCTTTACGGCTTTGTGCCGAAGGGATTCATCCCCAGCCAGGACATCGGGATCCTCTCGGGAACCACCGAGGCCCCACAGGACATTTCATTTGACGCCATGGCTCAGATGCAGAAGCAGGTGTCCGATATTCTGCTCGCTCATCCCGACATCGATGCGATCACCTCCAGCATCGGCTCGGACAACGCGGGCCGTCTCAACATCCGGCTGAAACCGCGCGGCGAGCGCCGGTCGGCCCCGGAACAGATCATCGAAAGCTTGCGGCCCAGGTTGAGCGCGGTTCCCGGAATACGGACCTTTCTGCAAAACCCGCCCCTGGTACGCCTCGGCGGCATGAGGACCCGAAGTCTATACCAGTACACGCTGCAGGGTCCCGATATCGCCGAACTGTACCGCGCAGGCGCGGATTTCGAGAAACGCATGCGCGCCATTCCTGGAATCACGGACGTGTCGAGCGACCTGCAACTCAACAACCCGCAAGTGACGGTGAACATCGACCGCGACGTTGCCTCCTCCCTGAACGTCACCGCCGATGCGATTGAAAATGCGCTCTATGACGCCTACGGATCGCGCCAGGTCTCGACCATCTATACATCCACAGACGACTACTACGTCATACTCGAGCTTTTGCCCCAGTATCAGAAGGATCCGAGTGCCCTGGGACTGCTCTACGTCAAATCGTCGACCGGCAAGCTGGTGCCGTTGAACGAGGTTGCCGGCATCCATACGGGAGTGGGGCCGCTGACGGTGGCGCACTACGGCCAGTTGCCGGCGGTCACCCTGTCGTTCGACCTGAATCCCGGAGTCTCACTCGGCCAAGCGGTCGATTCCATTGGGCAGGCTGCCCAGGAGAACCTTCCGGTCGACATCAGCAATACCTTCCAAGGCACGGCCGCTGCGTACCAGTCGTCCTTGAAGGGTATGGGCGTGCTGCTGGTGACGGCTCTGCTGGTGATCTACATTGTGCTGGGCATCCTGTATGAGAGCTTTATCCACCCCATTACTATTCTTTCCGGGCTGCCTTCGGCGGGCCTGGGCGCACTCGCCACGCTGCTGCTCTTCAGACAGGAGCTGAATATCTATTCTTTCGTCGGCATCATCATGCTGATCGGAATCGTGAAGAAGAACGCAATCATGATGATCGACTTTGCCCTCGAAGCGCAGCGGCAACACCACACTGCTCCGGCCGAAGCGATTTACCAGGCCTGCCTGGTGCGTTTCCGCCCGATCATGATGACCACCATGTCGGCTCTCGTCGGCACGCTGCCGATCGCCCTGGGTGTCGGCGCCGGCTCGGAGGCGCGGCGGCCGCTCGGCCTGGCAGTGGTAGGCGGTTTGGTGGTTTCTCAATTGCTCACCCTCTACATCACGCCGGTGATCTACGTCTACATGGAGCAGGCGCGCCATTTCGTGGGCAGCCTTCGGAGCAGCCGCAAAGCGGTCGCGCTTGCGCCCTAGATCAATTCTGGAGACAGTCCGCCTCCGAAATCCCCGAATCGGCCGCGAAAGCTCGACCTCCAAATTCGGGATCTCGGCGTGTCCTGAAATCCATCCCCGAACTTATTGTGTCCAATATTCGTTTTATCTGGGGTGAGGTTCAGGGTCTTTCCTTTATAGGGGAGGGATTGTGCAAAGTCTCTTGCAGGACTTTCGCTTTGGCGTGCGTCTCATTCTTCGTAATCCCGGTTTCGCGGGGCTGGCAGTGCTGGTATTGGCCCTGGGAATCGGGGCCAATACGGCCGTTTTCACGCTGATCAATAACCTCATCTTGCGGCCGGCTCCCTTCGAGAGCCCGGATCGGCTGGTGAGCTGTCACAGCAAGAACACCAAAACACCGGATTCCTACCGCCAATTCTCCTACCCCAACTACCTCGACATCCGGGAAAAGAACACCGTGTTCACCGACCTGATGGCGCATTCGGTGGCGATGGTGGGCATCAAAGAGGGCGACACCACGCGCCGTGTCTTTTCGGAGATTGTCTCATCCAACTACTTCAAAACGTTCGGGGTCAGCCTCCGGCAGGGGCGCACCTTTACGCCGGACGAGGAGAAGCCAGGCGCTGCCAACCCGGTGGTCATCGTGAGCTACGACTATTGGAGGCGGGCCGGGGCGGATCCGGAGTTTGTCGGGAAGAGTCTATGGATCAACGGCCGCGCCTATGAGGTGATCGGGATTGCCCGCGAAGGTTTTACCGGCAGGACGGTCATGGCTGCCTCAGGAGTGTGGCTGCCCCTGGGAATGTATGAAGCCACCGTAAACGATTTTGACGGCGTCAAACAGCCGCTGGCAAATCGCAGCAACTACTCCCTGTTTCTGGTAGGACGGTTGAAGCCGGGCATCACTGCCACCCGGGCCGACAGTCAGCTCGCCGTTCTCGCCGCCCAGCTGGAGAAAGGCTATCCTCAGGAAAATGAAAATCAGACGATCATCACGCACGGCCTCAGTCGTTTTTCCATCAGCACCGGCCCGATGGACGACTCTGAGTTGACCGGCCTTTCGATCCTGCTGGCTGGCATGGCCGGGCTGGTCTTGTTGATTGCGTGTTTTAACCTCGCCAATATGATGCTGGCGCGCGGAACAGCCCGCCGGAAGGAGTTTGCCATGAGGTTGGCACTGGGATGCGGGCGCCGGCGCATCCTGAGCCAGTTGCTCACCGAGGGCTTCATCCTCTCGGTGATCGGAGCTGCGCTGGGATTGCTGTTCGCCGTTTGGGGTATGCGGCTCCTGGTCTATTCTCTGAACACCATTACCCCGATCGTCGTCAGCCTGCATACTGATCCTGACGTCCGCGTTTTTGCTGCCATGCTTGGCTTCTGCCTGTTCAGCACCCTCATCTTCAGTTTCGGGCCTGCCTGGAAGGCGATAAGGCTGGACCTCGTTACTTCTCTCAAAGAGTGCACGGGTGAAGACGCAGGGAGCGGTCAGGGAATCCGGATCTTCTCATCGCGCAACCTGCTGGTCGTAGGACAACTCGCTTTGTCGTTGACTCTGTTGATCGCCGCAGGTCTTTTTGTCCATGGGGCGCTCAAAGCCGGCAATGTGAATCCTGGATACAGCCTCGACAACGGGGTGCTGGTGGAGCTCGATGCCGGCCTCGCGGGCTATGACGAGGCGCAAGGCCGGGCGGCATATCGGCGCGTGCAGGAGAGGTTGTCCGCCCTGCCGGGAGTGGATTCGGTCAGCCCTGCAGCCATAGCTCCGTTCGGGATGATCACCCTGGACCGCAGCGTGCTCAAGGCGGAGGACTTGACGCGCGATCGCACTGAGGATCGGAACCAGACCAGGGCGGTTGCCGCGCGCTTCAACACAGTCGGAGCCGATTACTTCCGTACGCTCGGGGTGCGTATGCTGCGTGGGCGACCGTTCACCGCTTCGGAGGTGGAACCGGGGGCCAGGACACCGGTCGCGATCGTCGACGACTGGCTGGCGAAAAGACTCTGGCCGGGAGAGAACCCCCTGGGCAAGCACATCGTCTTTCGGAGTGATGACGCCAAAAAAGACAATCCCGTCATGGAGGTAGTCGGGGTGGTGCCTACGCTTCTTGATTCACTTCTGGACGCGAAGAACAACCCGCACGTTTACGTCCCCTTCGGGCAGGTGTATCAATCCAACATTCATTTTCATTTGCGGCTGCTGGCACCACGCCCAGGGGCCGAGGCCGTGCTGATGCCGGAAATACGCCGCATAATCAGGACCGCGGACGAGCATCTTCCCGTCCTGAGTCTGAGAACCATGCGCGCGCAGCTCGATAACAGTATGGATTTGTGGCTGTTCCGCACCGGCGCACAGATGTTCTCGGTCCTGGGAGGGCTGGCTTTATTCCTTGCGGTTGTTGGTGTTTACGGCCTGAAGGCCTACACCGTCGCCCGGCGGACGCATGAGATCGGCATCCGCATGGCACTGGGGGCAACGGTTGGAGACACGCTCTGGATGGTTTTGAAAGAAGGACTATGGCTGACTATGCTGGGAGCGGGAATTGGCCTGGCGCTCGCCCTGGCGGTCGGGCGCCTCTTGAGCAGCCTGCTCTATGAAGTCAGTCCGGTGGATGCCGTGGTTTTTCTGTCGACGCCGTTGCTTCTGACTGCAGTGTCGCTGGTCGCATCTTATTTCCCCGCGCGGCGGGCCGCGAAGGTCGATCCCATGGTGGCACTGCGCTACGAATGAAGGCTGCGGATCTCAAAGGAATTGATGCAAAAGCTTGAGTCTGCGGCGAAGATCTGCAACACTCGGTGTCAACCAGAGCGCGTTCCGGCGTTCAGCTCCAGTTGGTCCGTGGCGGGCTGGAAGATCCACGAAGGGCATGCGGCCCATCCTGCAGCCAGGTCACGGGTCCGCTCAATAAAAACGGGGGGATTCGCAATGCAGAGAAAAGCTACGGTAACGAGGCGGGCTTTCATCGGCGGCACCACGATCGGCGTTGCTTCCATGGGCTTGGGTTTACCCTCTCTCCTCGACGGTAGCGAGAGCCCTCGAACCTTCAAGGCGAAGGCAAGCGAGCCGGTTGCTCTGCTCCTGGACCGAAATGAGAGTTCCTATGGGTTGTCCCCTGGTGCGGCGCGGGTCCTGCATAACGTCGCCGAAGGCGTCTCCAACCGTTATCCCAGAGATGAGCCTGCGGCTCTTGTCGAGGCCATCTCCAAACGTTTCGGAGTAGAGAAGGAGCAGGTGCTGCTGGGTTGCGGTTCCACGGAGATTCTGAAGATCGCGACCGAGACTTTTTGCTCGCCTTCGGGGGCGGCAATTGTGGCGGAACCGACCTTCGAGGCGGTTGTCACGTACTGTCCGCTGGCCCACGCGCGCTCGGTAAAAATACCTCTCACTGAGGACTACAAACACGATCTCCCGAAAATGCTGGAGGCGGCTGCCCTCGTCGGCGGTTTCATTTTCTTCTGCAACCCGGCCAATCCCGCGGGCACATACATCGGCAAAGAGGAGGTCGATAAGCTTGTCCGCCGGGTCCCGGGCGGTGTCGTGCTGCTGATCGATGAAGCTTACTTCGATTACGCGGACGCACCCGACTACGAAAGTTGCGTGCGTTATGTGAAGGAAGGGCTGCCGGTGCTGGTTTCGCGCACCTTCTCGAAGATCTACGGCATGGCGGGATTGAGACTCGGTTATGCGATCGGGCATAAGGATCTCATCAAACAGATGTCGGGCCGGAAACTGTCGAGCAATGCCAATCAGATTGCGACAGCCGTGGCGTTGGCCTCCCTCCAGGAGGACGATTTTGTGGCGCGGATTCGCAGACTCAATGTACAGGTGCGGAACTCCCTTTGCACTGAGCTGCGCGCTATGGGCCTCGAATTCATCCCTTCGCAGACAAACTTTGTGATGATCAATCTCGGCCGCCCGGTGCAACCAGTCATCGATGCGCTTAAGCAGCGAGGGGTGATCGTGGGCCGCCTGTTTCCATCGATGCCGAACCACCTGAGGGTGACATTCGGTACCGCGGACGATATGAAGATCTTCGTCAAACAATTCAAGGCAGTCCTGGGGAGCGGTGCCGGACCAGAATAATCATGCGGGGATGAAACGGATCACTCTGAAACGAGCTGCGTCTGCTTTCGTGCGTGGGCCGAGCGTCTCTTGATACGAATCAGCAGCATGGCAATGCCGATTACGATCGCAAGGTCGGCAACATTGAAGGTCGGGTAGTAGATCGAATTCTCGACATGCACCTCGATGAAATCGATCACGGCACCATGCAGAATTCGATCTGCAAAGTTGCCCAGAAGACCTCCGGCGATCAGGGCGAGAGCCGCCTGGAGCAGCACAGGGCCGGAAGGCCTGCGAATGCTGTAGATGATGATCACCAGAACAGGGACCATCGCCATTCCCGCCAGGAGATATGGCTTCCAAACCGGGTTGAAGTCATCCAGCAGGCGAAAGAAGATGCCGGAGTTGGCCGCGAACGAGATGTGCACATAATGAGGGACAATCGCGATACCCTGAAGACGAGGAATCGTGCTGACCAGGTGCTTCGTCAGAAGGTCGACCCCAAGCACGATCGATGTAATCAGAATGAACTTCGCTTTCATTGCGTCATCCGAGGGTAGAAATGTCGTGAGCACGCCCCTTATTATGCGATACACACCCCTTGCAAAGCCTCGCATTTGAGACGTTTTATTGGACACCCCAGCCGCCCAAAGGTTCCGCGTTTTGCAGCGCTTTGATCTGACAGCGATCTTGGCACCTTTGCGCCTTGGCGTCCTCGCGATTAGCTCGGATTATCCATGAATGTGGGGCCAGAATGCTGTTTTGGACGCGGAAACACGCTGACCGTTCGGTCCTGGTCGGCGCGCGGTTCTGCTTCATGAACAGTTCAGGCAGTTCGTGGATCGGGAAGTGCGGGGGCAGCTATTTCTTCTTCTTTGTTGCTACCCAGGTGAAGCTTCCGTAGTCGCCCATCTGGACGTCCCCCGACATCTTTTCACCGTCGACTTTGCCCTTGAAGAGCAGCGTGAAGTCCCCCTGTGGCCCGTTGATGGTCATGGACCATTGAACGACGCCCTCCTTGATGGTCCCTTCCCCTGTCAAAGTCACGCCCTGGGGGCCGGACAAGGTTACTTTCAGCGTCTCCTTTTCCTGGGTGAAGGTCGTATCGGTCGGCGGCCTGTCCCCCTGGGGTGTCTGGAACGTCATTTCCCAAATCCCGCTGATATTGATGTCTTTGGGCTGCTCTTTGGTCTGGTCTTTGGCTGGATCCTTGCTCTGGTCTTTGGTCTGCGGCAACGCGGGAAGCGCGAGAACCAGCAGAAAAACACAAAACAGGACCGTCATATATTTGCGCATCGTCATCTCCTTCCTCCCGATCACCCCATTGGGTATTGAGCCTCAACCCTACCACGAATGCGCGCAGCATCCCAAGATCTTTTGATGGCTTCCAAGGCATCCGCCATGTCGCGGCCATGGCGTACCGGCGGTTATGGGAGCTTCTGCTTCCCGGGCGTCGATACATTATCCTGATTCTTCGGGGGCAGGACCGGACGCGCCCGGAACGTGGTGAGCGAGACGCTGTCGCGTCCTCCCTCTTCCCCGATGCGTTGCACCTCGTACTGTCCTTCTTGCAGGTACTTGACGCTGGCCATGAGGTAGCCGAAGCCGGGTTTCGTGACCAGGTCTAGCCAACCGCCTTGTGCCGTTTCATCCGGCGCCTCGGTCATGCCGTTGAAATAGGTCACCTGGGGCCAGGAACCCATCGTCGCCCGCGCGCTGCCCGCTCCCATGGTAGTGCGGCGGCTCCCGCTCGGTTCGCCGGTCTCCGGATCGCTGTAGTTAACACTCGTGTCTTTGTAAATCTCCTGATTGAAAACATACGGCGCGAACCCGAACGCCCACCGACGATAGCGATCCTGGTGGCGCAGATTCATTGCGCGCACCTCCGGGCTGCGGTTAACCTCGCGGACAATAGCCTCGCGAATCGCATCGGTCACTTGTGCGTACTGTGAATATCGCGGGTCGCGAATCCCGCTGATGGCGGTGTACCAGCCGCGCGAGAAAATATAAGAACGGAATCCGGGCGGGACATAGCCCGAGAACTGTTGGACCCACTCGTGAGAGGGATACCCATGCGGGTTGAGATAGATGTCCGGCAGCCATTCGCGCCACAGTCGCCCGCGGACCAATGCTTCCGGCAGCAGGGGATCCGCTTGTCCAACCTGGGATCCGACATCCGTCCCGAGGGCGCTGTACCGGCCTGCGTGCAACATGTAATTCGGGGTGAGTTTCTGAAGATCGTAGGCCATCTGGGCGCCGTCCGGATTCTCCACCGGCTGGAGAATGACATTAACCCTCTTCAGAATCTCCTTGTACGACGGATCCGTGACCAGCAATTCTGCAAGCCGGAGAATATGGCTGGTCGATGAAACCTCGTTGGCATGCTGGCGCCCAGTTATGAATATCGTCGGTTTGCAGGCCGTCATCTTGGCCAAGGAAACATTCTCGCCGGTTGTGGGAAGTGTGATCTCCATGACGGAGACATCCCGGCCGCGATAGGAAACGCCGGCCTTGTATGCCTTGACCTCAGGATATGCCGAGAGCTTCTGAATGATCTCCTCGCTTTCGGCCGGACTGATAATGTGGTCCCAGGTCACGATAGGCAGCCTGGGCTGCTCATGCGTTACGCGGATATTGGATGCGGGCGCTTCCCCGGTGCTCTTCACGAGCCGCCGGGTGCGCGCATCCTTGAGGGCGATATCAATTGAGATCCCGTCAACATGGTCAAAAGAAAAAGCTGTGCGGTAGAGCCCGGCATCATGCAAGAGCGCCAGATTATCCAGCGCATCTGCGGCCCGCGCGGCTTCTCGATCGTCCTTGGCCTCCACCTGCAGCTGGAGTTCCCGAATCTGATCCGATCGAACCACGATACGCCCCATCGACGGGGACGTGGCGTCGATCCTGGCCAGATCCCGTGAAACGCGGCTGGGCTTCTCGATTCCCTTTTCCTTATAAGAAATCTCAATCTTCGCCTTTGCGGAGGCGTTGCCCGCATAGCGAACCCGGGCTTGCCCAGCCTGGCCGGGTCGATTCGGGTGGATGATGGGATAGATCATTCCTGGTGATGACAGCCGCCGCCTGACGGTGGTGCGGCCGAGGGCGTCAAAGAAATCCAGGGTAACGAAATATAAATCTTCGTGCAATGACTCGAGCGAGGAAACCTGCTCTTCATCAACACCGATGCGAAAGTCCGGCTCGCTCATCCAGACTTCGATGTTCAGGTCGCGATGGAACGGCTGCTTGTCGGGCATCGGCTTATTGTCGGTGGTTTTCATGACGTGATCGTAGACGCGCGCCAGAACCTTGGATTGGTAGTAATCCCAGAAACGCTCGGGATCAGTGGCGATGCGCGCATCCACGACCGTGCCGCCGTCGACCGACGCCGTAATCCATCCCGTGGTGACCTGAACTCGCGACCAGCCGGGGAACTTGTCCAGATACTCGCGTTCGACAAACTTCGGACTGAAAGCGCTGCGATAGATGACCTTTCCCGATCCATCGAGGGCTTCGAGACTATAAATGTCCTTCGGATCGTCCACCAGCTCGAGACGAAAGGCGTCTCTGGCGATGCCGAGATCGCGCTGGAAGATTTCGTCCACAGGATAGAGCTCATGAAGCCAGCGGCTCGGCACCATATAGAATTTGTACTTCTTGGTAAAGTCGGGGTGGATGGCAGCAACTTTGATTTGAATGGAGCGTGCCCCTTTACCCTTCAGTTCGGGAATGACCTGCTCGGTGAGCCACAAGAATCCCTGTTTGTAAGCCGATAGGATGGTCACGCGCGCATCCCCAGCCCCTGCCTTCACCAGCTCGGCTCGGGCCTTTGCGGCGATGTCGATCCGCACTTCGGGCGATTCGCTTAGTCGCGCTTCGAGCGCCACCTTGGATCCTGACCTCACCTTCGGCAACACTTCGTCGTGGAACTTGGACCAGAATTCGTCCACCTCCCACGGAATGTCGATCTTTTCCTCAAACACCGTGACCGGTTCCGTGATGCCCTGGCTCGTGACAGTGACGGGGACATCCTGGAGCGCCTTCTTGAGTCGGCCGGCCAGGTAGGCATCGAGCGCGGGATCGGCTTTTTCGAGAAACAGCCTGGCCTCGAACGATTCCAGCTTTTTATCCTTCACATCCGCGGCAATGCTTTCGAGCTCGCCCAACGCCTGGCTGGCCTGGCCGGCACCGCTCTTGGACTGGAAAAAGCGGGTCACCTGGGTGACGACATCGTCGAGCGTTGGGGCGCCCCGGGCCACGTCCCAGACGTAGGGCACGCGCCGGGCCAGGTAGTCGCACGCTGCCTGCGTCCCTGTTTCATCGGCGCCGGCAGCAACCGTGGCGGTCGCATTTCCAAATGCCTTGGGCACCAGGTGAATCGCACCTTCGCCGGCTTTGAGATCATCGAGACGCGTCTTCCCTATCTTGATGAGCTGCTGCACAAGCGTGTTGTTGCGGCCCACAAGAATCGGGCTCGGCTCACGGTTGGGTTCCTTGACCTTGCGGTCAATTTTGCTGATGGGAAGCGTAATGCCTGTCGTTTCCAGACCGAGACGAGCCGCTATGTGAGCGGCGCCCAGCGATTCGGCAACGTCTCCGATGATCAGTGAGGTCTCGGTGCGGTCGGGAATGAGGTCCGGATAGGCATCGCCAAACCAGCCCTCGATCGAATAGGTCGACGTCAGATCGAAGTTTTTGCCGGGGGCCGAAGGAGGCGGGCTCCCGGGCGGCGTATCGGTTGCCAATTCATCGGGATCGATCGGAGGAGTCAGAGTTCGCGAGTTGAGGCCGGAACGGGAAACCTCCGTTTGTCCGGCAATCTTCCCTCCTGCGATCACCTCGCAGGCAATCACCGCCACGTTGGCAAAATCGAGTGTCTTGGGCTCGAGCCCGCGTCGATGCGCGCGGTCGAGATCCTCGAGCAAGGTCTGGGACCTGGCGCCATCGGCAGCGCCGACTCGAATGCTGAGATCGATCCTGGCAATGCCGCGCCGGTCGCTGTCCACAATCAGAGACCTGATGCCGGCGCCGGCAGCCGCCACTCCCTTGGCACGCAGATATCGCAGTGCCTGATCCTCGATTCCGGGAAGCGTGATCCCCGACATGGACCAGACACGCGGCAGGCGGGCCGCAAGCTCGTTGGCTGCGGCGAGGGTTCCCTCGTCGTCTCCACCCACAACTGCGAGACCATCAGGTCCGCCCAACGGGGAGGGCACGTGTGCGACCAATCCTTGCCCGGCTTTCAGCGACTTGAAGTCGATGGCGCCCTGTTCTGCCAGCCTCTGGATGGCCGAGTTTTTGCGGCCGATCAGGATCGGAAGCGCAATCTCCGCCGCACGGACTGCCTCGTCCTCGCGCATAACGAGAGGCAGCTTCATCGACAGGGTCTCGTAGCCGAGTCGCGCCGCGATATTGGCGGCGGCAAGGATATCTTCCGGCGACGGCTTCGCGGCAACGATGACGCGGGCCGCAACGACGTCGGCAAGGCCGTCTCCATTGGAGTCACGCACCATTCCGCGCGTCAGGCTGAAAGCCTCACTGATCCCGGCCAGCGCAGACTCATCCGCAGCTTTCGACCCATCGAGTCCAGCGGCCGTGATGGCGACCAAGAGAATGATAAGAGTATACAAAACAGCCGGATTCTTCCTCATTTCATTATCCCTCGCTCTGGAGTGCGGTGGCGCGCCACCGCTTTTGAGAGCGCGGCGCTCCCAAGGCGCCCGCATGATGCCTCATGCCGAGGTGGCTGCGACCTTCCCGAACTACGGCCACACGGCAGGCTCCTCTACTTTTGCACGCCTGCAGCTTTTAGCTGTGCGTCGCGCTTCGCCTTGAATTCAGTACCGGGCTTCCACTGGGGATAGCGGTCGGCGACGGCTACCTTATACCCGACCATCCAAAACAACTGCAGATCCTGGACGCCACCACTCATGTCCCAGTCGGATTTCACAATGTCAGAAGGTTTGTGATAGTCGTGAGCGTTGTAGTCGTCACGAATCCGGCGGCCGTAATCGGCCGGTTTGCCGATGAAATCAATGCCCCGGTCGGCCTCGAGTGCCGGCACTCCCTGTTTGGCGAATGGGAAGTGGTCCGACCGGTAGTAGAAGCCTTTCTCCGGCTCCGGATCCGGCTGCAACACACGCCCTTGGCTGAAAGCCACCTCGCGCATGTAATCATCGAGATCGGAATTTCCCAAGCCGATAATGGTGACGTCCCTGGTTTTCCCGTGAACATTGAGCCCTTCCAGGTTGATGTCGGCCAGAGTCTTGAACAGGGGGTATATCGGGTGGGTCGCATAGTATTCGGACCCGAGCAGCCCCTGCTCTTCGGCGGTGACCGCCAAAAACAGAATAGAGCGTTTGGGCGGGACGGACAGACTGGAGAACGCCTTCGCGATCTCAATGAGGCCCCCGACGGCCACGGCATTGTCCACGGCGCCGTGATAGATTTTGTCGCCGTTCACCGGCTTGCCGATACCGAGATGATCCCAGTGCGCCGTATAAACGACATACTCCTCTTTCAGCTTCGGATCGCTCCCCTCAACCCGGGCAACGACGTTGCGTGACTGGATGGTCCGCATCCTGATGTGCATCGTGATGGATGCTGCAACGGACAGGGGCACGGGACGGAAGCTGCGGCTCACGGCCTGCTTTTTGAGGGCTTCCAGGTCCTTTCCAGCCATCGTGAACAGCCTCTTGGCCTGCTCGAGCGAGATCCAGCCCTCCACGGACGCCTTGCTCATATTCTTGTCGGGAGTGACCAGGGTGAAACGCTCGCCGCTGAATCCCTGTACCACCGACCACGCATAACCCGCCGGTCCGGTTTCGTGCACCAGCAGCACACCGGCTGCACCCTTTTCGGCTCCGATATGGTACTTGTAGGTCCAGCGGCCGTAGTAGGTCATCGCGTCCCCGCCGAAAACCTTCGGGTCAAGCTTGCTTGCATCCTTGGGATCGGGCACCGGTGGGTCGTTGACGAGCATTACCAGGGTCTTGCCCCGAAGGTCCACTCCTTTGAAGTCGTCCCAGTTGTACTCCGGCGCCTGCACCCCGTAGCCGACAAACACGAGGGGCGAGTTCTCGAGACTGACCGTGGGCACCTCACGCCGGGTCCAGGCCACGAAATCAACCAGGAACTTGAGCCGGCTTTCCTCTTTGCCGCTGTTAAGTGCCAGCGTCATCGTCGGATCTGGCGTGATGCCGACCATTGGTACCTTCTGTATGTAGGTGCCGTCGGTGTTGCCCGGCTTCAGACCGAGCTTCTTAAACTGATTTTCGATGTAAGCGACCGTGAGATCTTCTCCTTTGGTGCCGGGAAATCGCCCCTCGAATTCAGCGGATGATAAGACCCTGGTATGCTGCAACACAGCGTTGCCGTCGATCGCGGGAAAGCCGACGGCGCCGGCCGCCCAGGCGATGCCCGCCGCGACATGGTCATCGGCAGCGGCAAAGCATGCAAGCGCCAGCATGGCGCACACAGAGATCCATCGTTTCATAGTCAACTCCTGGGCTGGAAGAGGGAGTGTTGAAGCACAGATACTACTATCGCCGGAAGCGGTCGTTGAGCAAGAGGAAAAATATATTCCGCACCGTGTCATTCGCGGCTGCATTTTGCCCGCAGTGTCTGAGTCGCAGAACCTGCGATCATCTGCGGTTTCTCAAAGCAATCCGCTGTGATATTCTTGCGGTCACGGAATTGCGGTGTTGTTCGGAAACATCACTAAGCGGCCCATCGGCGATGAAACCATTAAAGATCGGCATCAGCGGAGTGCGTGGCATTGTGGGTGAGACCTTCACTCCCGAGCTGGCAGTGAGTTTCGCTCAGGCGTTCGCCACATATCTGAACTCGGGGCGCATTCTCATCTGCCGCGACACCCGGCCGTCGGGCCCCATGGTGGCATCCGCAGTCACGGCCGGGCTGCTGGCTTCGGGATGTGAGGTAATCGACCTGGGGGTATGCCCTACTCCCAGCCTTCAGTTGGCGGTCCGCCGGCTCAATGCCCAGGGAGGCATTGCCATTACCGCGGGTCACAACGCCACGCCCTGGAACGCCTTGAAGTTTGCCAGAGCCGACGGCCTCTACCTCAATGCAACGCAGGCGACCGAACTGCTCGACATATACCACGAGCACGAATTTGAGAAGGTGACATGGGATCGGATCCGTCCCATGATCGAAAGTGCGGATGCGGTCGATCACCACCTCGCAATTCTGGCAAGCACTTTCGACGTTGCCTCGATCCGCAGGCGCGCATATCGTGTCGCCATCGACTGCTGCAACGGCGCCTGTTCTGCATTGACTCCGCGCTGGATCACGGAGCTGGGTGCCCAGGGCCTGACCATCAATGACGACATCAGCGCTCCGTTTCCGCACGATCCCGAGCCGAGACAGGACACGATGGCCCAGGTCCGGGCGTTGGTTAAGGCGGGTGGTGCAGACTTTGGACTGGTGCTCGACGCCGACGGCGAACGACTGGGTCTCGTTGACGAGCGTGCGCGCATACTCCCGGAAGAATTTACCTTCGCCCTGGCAGCAGCCGTCAGGCTCAGCCGGCGGCCGGGTGCCGTCGTAACCAACATATCGACGAGCGCGATGGTCGACCGGATCGCCTCCTGCTATCGGACGCCGGTGGTCCGGACCGCGGTCGGCCAAGCCTATGTGTCCGAAGCCGTTTTGGAGCATCATGCCGTGCTCGGCGGCGAGGGCAACGGCAGCGTCATCGTTCCCGAGGTCCAGGCTGTGCCGGACAGCTCCGCCGCCATCGGCCTGATCCTGGAGCACCTCGCAGCGACACAAAAACCCCTGTCCGTGCTCGTCGATGAACTGCCCCGGCTTTCGATGATCAAATCGATCATGCCGGTCGAACCCAATCTGATTTACTCGGCATTGCAGTCGTTTCGCGACCGCGTTCAGGACGAGTGTGGCACCGAGGTGGATTCGTCCGACGGCGTGCGCATCGATTGGCCGGACGGTTGGGTCCATGTGCGCGTTTCGAATACGGAGTCGATTATCCGGATCATTGCAGAGGCTGAGCACGAATCGCGGGCGCGCGAACTGACGGATTGGGCGCGTGAGCGTTTACGCGGGTAACAGACATATGCAGGCCATCCCGACCCTCAAGATCAGTATCTCCGGAGTCCGCGGCGTAGTGGGCGAATCATTGACACCCGCGCTGCTGGCCCGCTTCGCGCAGGCCTTCGGGACGTATGTGGGCCACGGCCGGGTCGTGGTAGGGCGCGATACGCGCACGTCCGGTGAAATGGTGCGACAGGCGGTAGTCTCCGGCCTCCTTTCAACAGGCTGCCGCATCATTGACCTCGGGGTCTGCCCCACTCCGACCGTACAGCTGACCGTACGCCGTCTGTCGGCGCAGGGGGGGATTGCAATTACCGCAAGTCACAACCCTCCCGAGTGGAACGCACTCAAATTCATCGGACCCGACGGTCTTTTCCTGGACGGAGGCCACGCCCGCGAGTTGTTGGATATTTATCATCAAGGCGACTATACCAAGGTGCCGGGCTCACTGATGCGCCCGGTTGAGTTGATGCCCCAAGCTGCGGAGGAGCATGTACGCAAAATCGTTCAGGTGCTCGGTCCGCTGCGGGGCGATGCGCGCAGGCGGCGGGTCGTAATCGATGCGTGCAACGGCGCCGGCTCTATCCTCACCCCTCGCCTCCTTAAGGAATTGGGCACCGAGGTGATCGGCATCCACGTCACGCCCGACGGCCGTTTCCCCAGACCGGCCGAACCGCTCCCCGAGAACATCGGCGCCCTGTGCCAGGCGGTTCAAAAGCACCAGGCCGACGTGGGATTCGCCCAGGACATGGATGCAGACCGCCTCGCCGTCGTCTCAGAACTGGGTCAGCCCATCGGCGAAGAGCGCACCCTGGTGTTGGCGGCGCAGTTCGTGCTCGGCCGAACCCCAGGCCCCGTTGTGGCCAATCTGGCAACCACACATGCGCTGGAGGCCGTCGCGGCGCGGTTCGAGTGCAAGGTCTACCGCACTCCGGTCGGAGAAGCCAATGTGGCGAAGGCAATGCAGCGGTACAAAGCCGTCATCGGCGGCGAAGGCAACGGCGGCGTCATTTATCCACCGATCAATTTTGCCCGCGACAGCCTGGCGGGAATAGCTCTCATTCTTCACCTGCTGGCGGAATCCGGGCAATCCGTCTCACAACTGGTGCAGGGACTGCCGCCCTGCTGTATGGTCAAGCAGCGGCTCTCCTTCCCTTCGCACCGAATCGGAGAAGTGCTCGCTCGGGTTAAACGGGAATATGCGGCATATCCGACCGATGTACGCGACGGAATCAAGGTAACCTTGCCCGAGGGCTGGTTCATCGTCCGGGGCTCGAACACAGAACCTGTCATCCGCGTCGTTGCCGAGGCTCTCTCAGAGGAAGCAGCCACGAAGATCGCCGCTGCCATTTTCGAGAGAGTGCAATCCTGGCGCAAAGCGTAGCCGAAGTACGCTGTTCCTGCCCACCACCCGCCCGGCCCTACTTGTTTAAGCGCAATATCACCTCAGAATTTTTGAACCGGGCCGATAAGTAGTGAGGAGGGACCCGTTCACTCGCTGACGGCCGTGCTTTCGCTCATGGAAAGGCTGATTGCAGAAACGCGAGTCGCAGCCTGGAACAGGTCCCAGGGGAACGGGATTCACGGAAAAGAATCCCCATCCTCAGATCCAATTGTCCATGCGCCGGCGTGGACCCCGACAAGGTTGCCGATCCCGGGAGCGAGAGAGCTGAATCTATGCCAAACCAGTTTATTGAGCTGGGCCTCTTCAAGCGGCGAAAAGACGATCGAGAGAGTCTCGTTGCCCGGTTCGGGCGGCTGTCGGGACGCCTCCTGGCCCTGGTTTCCGAGATCGCCATCGAAAGTGAAGGCCTGAAAACTTCTGAGTTCCGATCCCAGCTGGATCGTTTCCGAGACCAGCTCGAGCGCGTCAACGACAGCCGCACCCTCGAGAGCACCGTCGAAAAGTGCCTGACTCTCTGCCACAAATATTTCAAGCGCGCCCAAGGGTATCTGCAGGAACGAGAGACCGAAATTCGGGAAGTCGTAGATGTTTTGAGAGAAGCCGTCGGCACCCTCACCGGCGAGGCCGATACCTTTAATCAACGCCTGTTGGATTCCTCGACGCGCTTCAAACACTTGAACGACATTGAAGATCTCCGCGAACTGAAAAAACAGATTGCCAGTGAAGTCGACGAGCTTACGCGCATGGTGGAGGAGAAAAAGAAGCAGGACGAAGCCATCTACGCAAAGATGTCGAGGCGCTTCGACCTGCTCCAGGAGAAGCTCAGGCAGACGAAACAAGAAGTACTGATGGATCCATTGACCCAGGTCGGGAACCGCCGAAGCATCGATCGGGCGATCAAGCGTGCCCTCCAGGAGTCAATAACGCCATTCATCCTGGCCGTCATAGATCTGGACGATTTCAAGAAAATCAACGACGTCCATGGACACCAGGTTGGGGATCAGGCACTGGTGTGCGTTGCGGGGTGGATCAACTCCCACATCCGTTTGGGCGACTTCTTAGGACGATACGGCGGCGATGAGTTTGTAGTGCTCTTCACCAATGCTACCCTGCCTCAGGCAGAAATGCGGTTCCTGCAACTCCTCGCATATGTCGCGGATTCTCAATTCGAATTCCTCGACGGCGGCGAGATGCGCCACGAGCGACTTACGGTCAGCTGCGGATTGGCCCAGTCTATTCCGGGAGAAAAATCCGAAGATCTCCTGGGACGCGCGGACAAGGCACTTTATGAAGCCAAGAGGCGTGGCAAAAACTGCCTGGTAACATGGAAGAAGCCCGACTAACCTGAAATATTCATGAAGCAGAACCGCATGCCCGTGAAAAGCGACAAAATTGGACGCAGATAAACTCACAGGCAGCAGCTTTTGCCGTCCTGCATGCGGCGCGGCAATAGCTCCTGCACGCCGACCAGGACCGAACGGTCGGCGCCGGTCAGCGTTTTCCCGCGACCAAAACTGCATTTTGGTCGCATATTCATGATTAATCCGGGCCAAATATCCACTCCGCCGGCGTTACTCGGGAGCCTTGGCGCCAGTCAGCGGCTTGGCCTCATTTTGATGCAGGTCAAACACGATGATTTCATTCGGGCCCGCCTTCAGCCACGGCGCCGGGCAGTACAGTCTCTTCTGGGGGCCGATTTCCCAGTAGCGGCCGAGATTGTGGCCGTTTACCCAGACCATTCCCTTCTTGTAGTTCGTCATGTCGATGAAGCTGTCGGCCACTTGAGTCAGATCAAAAGTGCCTTTGAAGAAAGTGCCTCTCCTCCCGGGGTCGATCGGAGCCGCCTTCAGCGTCCGGACAAAAGCTTCATCAAACGGCAGGTTGTACACCTCCCAATTCATGAGTGTCATGCCGCCGAGCGTAACGCGATCCGTGATCCCCTTGCGGTCGATCATGAACTGGCCATAGTTAATGCGCCCCATCCCTTCCACCAGTATTTCCAGCACGGGGTCCTTGGCGCCGCTCCTGGGAATATCGATCGAGTTTTCGCCTTCGCGACGATCCAGCTTGCCGACATAACTTCCGTTTAAGAACACGGTGGCGTAGTCGTGCACGTCCGTGATCGTCAATTTCCCGTTCTTGCGCCCGATGAGCTTCGTCTTGTACACGATGAAGCCATAGTCCTGCCCGTAGGCTTCAAGGGGTTTGGGCTGAACCGAATTCACCGCCTTCGGCAGGTTGCTCCATACCGAGCCATAGGCGTTCATCTTGATTTCCGGGATATCCATTGCCGGGATCGGCTTGGGCGGTTCAGGCAAGCTGCCCACATATTTGGATATGAGATCCCGCAGTGCAGAGTATTTGCTGGTCGCCTGCCCCTGTTCGTTGATGGGCGCATCATAGTCATAGCTGGTGACATCAGGCTCGTACCCCTTGCCGCCCGAATTTGCACCTGCGGTGAAGCCGAAGTTTGTTCCTCCGTGAATGACGTAAAAGTTGAATGACTTCCCGTTGTCGAGCAGAAACTTCACTTCGTTCAACACGCCTTTGGGATTTGGTCGCTGCCATTTCTCGCCCCAGTGCGTAAGCCAGCCGGGATAACTTTCGCTGCTGAAGGCAGGGACCTTCGGGTTTCGCAGCGCGGCTTGCTCGAAAGCTTTCAGACTGTCCCCGGAATCCAAGCCGATCGCTGCGCCGTCGATATTTCCGGCCTCGAGCATGAAGGGCTGCGGGCCATCGGCGGTGAAGAAGGGTACGTCGATACCGCTCTTCAGCCAGATCTTTCTCAGCTCCTCCAGATAACTCTTATCGTTCCCGAAGCTGCCATATTCATTCTCTATCTGCACCATCAGGATCGGCCCGCCGTGGCTGACCAGCAGCGGGCGGATCACGGTCGCCATCTCTTTCAGATAGCGCTCGACCGCCACCATATAGCGCCGATCCATGCAGCGGATTTTGATGTCGGGTATCCGGAGCAGATAGGGGGGAATGCCGCCGAGTTCCCATTCGGCACACACATAAGGTCCGGGGCGAAACAGCACCCACATCCCTTCCTGCTGCGCTGTTCTGACGAACTCCGCGATGTCATGGTTACCGGTTTTGAAGTCGAACCGGCCGGGGGCGCTCTCGTGATAATTCCAGAAGATGTAAGCTGCGATGGTATTGCAGCCCATCGCCTTGGCCATCTGGATGCGATGCCGCCAATACTCCTTCGGTATGCGCGCCGGGTGCATTTCCCCGCTGATCATCTGGAAAGGCTTGCCGTCAAGCAGAAAGTCCTTTTCGCCGAGCGTAAACGTATGGCGTCTGGTTTGCGATGTCGCTTCTCCCAGAACGAGCATCAGGATAAAGATCAAACAGATGATGCGCTTCATATTGCTCCCATGACACCGATCCGCCACGGTCGGCGTCGCGAAGCGGCGCTCCGGAGTGCAGCGGCATGATCCTGCTTTGGCAGATGCGGAATTCGAACGCAGCGTCATGCCGCCGCACTCCGGAGAATCACCGAACGATTTTGCGGCGGTTAAGCAGGGCAAAGGCCAGCCCGAAGGCCAACATGAAGAGCCCCCACCAGAGGTCCGGGTGCAGCCGGGAGAGGACCTTCGTGTCCGCCGGAGGGTTCACCAACGAATATATTGCGGATAAGGTGATGATGGCCCCCATCGTAGTGAGGAGCAAGCCGACGAAGTACCAGATGGATTTCATATCAGGCCCCTACCAGAAATAAATATTGAGGATGATCAGAATCGCAACCGACACAATCCCATAGAATTCCGGTGTCTTGATGAAGGGAACCGGTTGCAGGGACTTCTCTGCCGTCAGCCCTTTCACCAGTCCGACGAGCTCTTGCGCGGGCTTTTTGCGCGTGAACACACTGACGAGGATCGTGACCACGAAGCAGATCACCCACGCCCACCAGGCCCGCCAGAAATTCGCGGCCATATCGCTCGCAGTAGGGGATAGCGTGATCGAGGCCGGATCGATCCACTGAAACTTGACGGCAAGAAAGAGGGTGAAGGATGAGCCCATGCCCGCTAGCAGCCCCCAGAACGCGCCGTTGGGCGTGATCCACACGACAAACATGCCCAGCAACATTGTGGCGAACAGGGGCGCATTCACCCATGAAAAGATCGCCTGCATGTAATCCATGATGCTGGGGAAACTCTTGGCCCAATACGCGGTGCCTACACTGAGGATGATGCCGACGACCGTGGTCACTCTTCCCATCCACAGGAGCAGCTCGTCCGACGCCTTGGGATTGATCAAGGCCCTGTAAATGTCGTAGGTCCAGACTGTGTTGAAGGCGCTGACATTGCCAGCCTGCCCGGCCATGAACCCGGCCAGCAGCGCTGTGATCCCCAAGCCGATCAAACCGGTCGGATAGTACCGCTGAATCAGCAGCGGTAACGCAGAGTCAAAGTTGATCTGGCCGCCATCGCGCAACAGGGAAAAACCGCTTTTCGGATCGTTGGCCAGAACCCAGGCGACCAGACCCGCCATGATCACAAGAAACGGAACCGCCATCTTGAAAAAGGAGGCAATGATCGGGGTCATCCGCGCCGCGCGCAGGTCGCGGGCCGAAAAGGCACGCTGCACCACAAGAAAATCCGTGGTCCAATAGCCGAACGAGAGCACGAACCCGAGGCCGAGAACAATGCCGGCCCAGGTGATGGCCATGCCGTTTTGAGCCGGGTCGGCCGAGGTGGACCACAGCGTGGCAAAGGACGGCGGGATGCGCGCGAAAACTTCCTTGACGCCCCCGATCTCCACAATGCCGAGGACCGACACCAGAAACAGGCCAAACCAGATCAGGAAGAACTGGATGATCTCGGTAAAGATCGCAGACAGGAGCCCGCTCAGGGTGACGTATGCCGCCACGGTCCCTGCGGAAATCCACATGCTGACGTCCCAGTTCCAGCCCACGAAGGTGTGCAGCACCAGCGCCATCGCGTAGAGATTGATCCCGGACACCAGGAGCGTCATCCCGGCGAACGCAACCGCGTTCAACACCCGCGTCTTCTCATCGAAACGCAGTTTCAGATACCCCGGCACCGAGTGGATCCGGCTGCTGTAATAGAACGGCATCATATAGACGCCGAGAAAGACCATCGCCGGAATGGCGCCGATCCAGTAAAAATGCGCCACATACATCCCATACTTAAAGGTGTTTCCGGTCATGCCGAGCAGTTCGAGAGCCCCCAGGTTCGCCGACAGAAAGGCCAGACCCGCCACCCAGGAGCTGTTTTTCCTGCCCGCCATGAAGAAGTCTTCCTGACTCTTCGTGTAGCGCTTGAGATAAACCCCGAGCCCGATGATGAAGGCGAAATAAACGCCAATAATGAGCCAATCCACAGGACTTAGGCCAAGCGTAACCATAGAATTCCTTTCCGTCACCTTAGCGCACAGAATTGACAACATGAGCCGCCAGGACGCCAAGATTCCACGAGGCCGGGAGCCTCACATTTCGGTGTCTTGGCGCCTTGGCATCTTGGCGGTTTCAATTGTCCTGATTTCATTGCCTGCTGTCCTCGGGTTTCAATTCCAACGCGCCTTGGGGGCGCACCCGCAGGATTTTGACGCACCCTGATCCAAATGCCGATTCCATCAACGTGCGAAATTCGTCCGCGCACGCGCAGGGGATGAAGACCTGGATGGTGCCGGCAAATCCGCCGCCATGAACGCGGCAAGCTCCGCCGCATCTCCGGACAAAGCCCTCGGCCAGAGCCAACGCCAGGGGAATTCCCTGTTCGGTCCCGGCCCGGGCGCTGACGCAGTTTTGCAGCCACCGATAGGATGAATTCCCGGACTCCTCGATCAACTCCAGGAATCCCTGCATATCTTTGTTCCTCAACGCCGCCACCTGTAAATCGACCCGCTGATTCTCCTTGAGGAAATGCAGGGCGCGCAGAATCGCCCGGTCGCCGACGCCGGCACGGAGCCCGGCAAGGTTGTTCAATAGCTCCTGTTCTGAGATTTGCCGGCAGACCTCCCGGCCGAATCGCGCCGCCACCCATTTCATCTCTCGTGGAATCGAAGCATAGTCCTCGGTCAGGTCCGCGTGACTGCCGCCGGTGTCGACGACGAGGAGGCTGTAACCCGACGCCGCAAAGTCAAAAGCGATCTTCTCCACTACGGGAGCACCGGGATCGTTGAAATCAATCTTTACGATGCCGCCGACCGCGCAGGTAATCTGATCCATCAAACCGCAGGGCTTTCCGAAATACTCATTTTCGGCAAACTGGCCGATCAAGGCGATCTGCTCGGCATCCACCTGAGTACCGTTATGCAGGGCATTCAAAATGGTGGCGATGAGCACTTCGACGGAGGCTGACGAGGACAGTCCTGAGCCCACCGGCACATCGCTCGCAAGGCAGGCGCGAAAACCGCCGGCTGCATATCCGAGTTCCCGGAAACGGGAGGCGATGCCCCGGATCAACGCAGTCGTCGTACCGCGCTCCGCAGCGACAACGGAGAGGTCTTCGAGCGCCACCACAAAAGGCCGGCCATATCCCTCGGAGCAAACCGTAATCGTTTCATCCGATGACGGCGCCGCCACCGCGATGGAATCCAGATCCACCCCGGCCGCCAATACCATTCCATGGTTATGGTCGGTGTGATTGCCGCAGATCTCTGTCCTGCCGGGCGCGCTGAATAGATGAACGTCCGACTCTCCGAACCGGCGCCGGAATTGGCCGAGCAGTCTTCCCCACCGATCTGTCTGCCTGGCAAGAGTCATCCCGTCAGCTGCGTAGATCTGCGCGAGAACCCGAGTCCCAGGCACAGCGTTCGTCATCTTTTTGAATCCTTCGGGATCGATGTGTAATGCACTTCCGACAGCGATTGCAGGCGCTCGGCTGCCGCTTCAGGTGTGATATCCCGTTGCGGTTCCGCAAGCATCTCGTAGCCGACCATGAATTTCTTCACGGTCGCGGAGCGGAGCAACGGAGGATAGAAGTGTGCATGCAGCTGCCAATGAGAACAGTCGCCTGCGCCGCTCGGGGCGCCGTGCCATCCCATGGTATAGGGAAAAGAGATGTTGAACAGGTTGTCATAGCGGGTGAGCAGGCGTTTGAGGATCTCCGCCAACGCCTGCCGCTCGGGGGCAATCAGCTCGGTAATCCGATGGATGTGGCGGCGCGGGAGCAGGATCGTCTCAAACGGCCACACCGCCCAGAATGGAACCAGTGCCGTCCAATGGTCATTGTCGACCACCACACGGGTGCGCTCGGCCTCTTCGAATTCAAGATAGTCGAGAAGAAGGACCGCCCCGTACTCGTCCCGAAAGACGCGCTGATGCATATCTTCTTTGAAGGGTTCATTGGGGAGCGCACTTGCAGCCCACAATTGCCCGTGAGGATGCGCGTTGGAGCATCCCATGATCTCACCCCTGTTTTCGAATATCTGCGCCCACCGGTAGAGGCGCCCCAGTTCCCGGACCTGATCAGCCCACATCTCCACAACCTGGAGGATCTCTTCAACACCCATCAAAGCCAGGGTGAGATCATGGCGCGGCGAGAAACAAAGCACCCGGCAAACACCCTGCACCGCTTCCTGGCGCACGAAGGGGCGGTCTCCACCGACAAAAGGCTGGGTCTCCGGAAGGAGGGCGCTGAAGTCGTTGTCGAATACATAAACGCCCGAGTATTGCGGGTTCGACGCACCGTTCGCCCTTGGATTTCCCGGGCAAAGATAGCAGTCCGGGTCATAGGATGGGCGTTGAACCGCAGGGGCAGTCTCCATCTTTCCCCGCCAGGGGCGTTGTGTGCGGTGCGGGGACACGAGAATCCACTCGCCCGCGAGCGGGTTGTAGCGCCGGTGGGGCTGGTCCTGGATGGGTGCGGGCATGGGCCGGAATTTCATGGCAATTCGGCCCCTCTGCGCATGTTGAAAAAGGAGTTCGGATGATGGATCGGAATCACGCCAAAACCTGTTTGCTCGGTTCCTTGGCCGATTTCGTTCGGGTGAAATCAGGACGCCATGCTATCGCGGGAGAAAGCGGAAAGGCAAGGCGAAAGATGTGGCGGCACTTCGGCGAGAGGGGAAACATCTCGACGCTGAGAACGCAGAGACCGCAGGGAAAAACGCAACCAATCAATGTCAAGGAAAGAGTTTCAACCCGGCGTGCCCCGCACCCTCTGCGCTGAGATTTTTCTTCACGCGGCAGCCGGTTCGGTCCGATTGATACTGTGGGAGAGCTGGATTGCGGTTTGCATTGATTTTTTTATCCTGTGCCTCCTGACTATCCCTGCTAGAATTGGCGGGGTTTCGTAACTCGGGCAAGAGGGGAGAAACCATGCCCATCCGCGCACTCCGCAGGAGAGTCTCTTCGACGGTTCCGCTCCTGGCTTTGGGCCCGCTCCTGGGGATTGTCCTCACCGCAGGCCAGGATCCGGCGCCGTCCGATTCCATCCACGCGCCCCAGCGGGTAACCAGTTTCGAGCATATCAATCAGGAAGCGGTCCTCAAATGCGACGCAGGTGTTTTGATTATCAAACCCTACGCAGACAACATCATACAAATTCGCTATTTCCCCGGCCCGGAAAAAACGGCCTTGCCTCTTTGGGGATTCAGCGCGAGCCCATCAAACCCAAAGTATCGCGTTGACGCCACTGTGGGATCGCTCAGACTCTCCACCGCCCAGCTGACAGCTAGCGTGGACCGCAAAACGGCTCAAATTACCTTTCTTGACCAGAAGCAGAATGTCCTCTTGTCCTCGAGGCGGTACCACTTGAAAGACGCCCGGGTATCGGGCGAAGATACTTTCAACGTACACGCCGAGTTCGTCGCGCCCGACGATGAGGCCTATTACGGCCTCGGGCAACATGGGAATGGCTGGATGGATCACCGGGGAGAAACGGTTCGGCTTTGGCACGACTATCAGCCGGCCGAAGGTGAAGCCGTCGCCGTGCCTTTTCTGGTAACAAACCGAAAATATGGTCTCGTTTTCGACAACCCTTCGAAAACGACTGTCACTCCCGGAAAAACAGGCGTGACCACCTGGGATGCAGAGGTCGGCGACGCTCTCTCCTACTTCGTTATCTACGGCAACACGACTGACGACATATATAAAGGATATCGCTTCCTGACGGGGGTGACTCCGCTTCCCCCAAAATCCGCTCTCGGGTACATCCAGGCCAAGCTGGGATCCAAGACACAGGATGAACTCCTGCAGGTTGCGCGCAAATACCGCGAAAAGGGATATCCGGCCGACATGCTGGCGATAAACCTGGGAGAGATGGGCATTGATGACAAGCAATGGTCCGATCCTCGCAGCATGAATGCCGAGCTCGACAGGCTGGGTTTCAAGCTCATGATTTCCTGCTGGCCCCGCATCCAATTGGGATCGTCCCAGTTCGACACCCTCGAGGCCATGGGCTGCCTCGGCAATGACAAAGATGGCAAGCCGGCCCAGGACACGCGCAGCGCCTTGATCGATACCACCAAACCTTCCTGCGCGTCCTGGTTCTGGAACAACATCCAGGAGAATTACGCTGCCAAGGGGTTCACGAGCTGGTGGCTGGATGGGAATCAATCCGACCTCATACCGTCTGCCCTGGTATTCAACGCCGGCATGGGCGCCAGGATTCTCAACCTCTTTCCGTTGATGCAGGCCAAAGCCGTCTACGAAGGGCACCGTCACGACGCCAAGGAGAGGTGCCTGATCCTCTCGCGTGGGGCCTACCTGGGCGCCCAGCAGTACGGAACCACCTTCGGCTCGTCGGACACAAGCCCGCAATGGGAGGCATTGAAGCGCCAGATCCCGGCAGGCCTCAACATGACGGCTTCCGGTCTGGCCTATTGGTCTTCTGCCGTCGGCGGCGGTTATCCCCCCCTGGCATCCAGCGGCAGTTCCGCCCGGGATGAGTATTCCGAGCTGTACATCCGCTGGTTCGAATATGGAGCCTTTTGTCCCACATTTCGAGCTCACGGTTCGATCCCGGAAAATGAAGTCTGGTCCTTCGGTGAAGGCGTCGAGAGGATCCTGGCCAAATATCTGCGCCTGCGCTACCGGCTGCTGCCTTACATTTATTCTCTGGCACATTCAGTAACCGAAACGGGCGCCCCGTTCATGAGGGCGCTGTTCATGGATTTTCCGCAGGATCCCGAGGTCCGGAATCTCAAAGATGAATATATGTTCGGCCCCGCGTTTCTGGTTGCTCCCATGGTCGAAAAAGGGAGAGCCGGCCGCGAGGTCTATCTTCCGAAGGGTTCGGCCTGGTACGACTACTGGACCGGCAGGAAATTCGCCGGCGGGCAGCGCCTGTTCGCGGATGCGCCGCTGGATCTGCTGCCGTTGTTCGTCCGAGCGGGATCCATCATTCCGCACGGGAACGACATCCCCAACACGAGGGCCGAGCAGAAAGAATTGGAACTGTGGGTCTATGCCGGCGCGGACGCCCAGTTCGATCTGTATCAGGATGACGGCTTGACCTACGAATATGAGAAGGGCAAATACAGCCTCGCCCAGATCCGCTGGAATGAAACTACCCAGAAGCTCACGATCGGCGGCGACGACCGCAAACTGTTCTCACGCCCTCAAGATAAATGGCTGAAGGTCGTGAGGTGACGCAGGAACCGCAGATTCACGCGGAGCAATGCCGCCGCATATCTGTGTGCGACAAAGTTCAGCTGCCGCTCCGAAGCCTTTACTTTCCTTTTTGAGCCGATTCCCTCCCCGATTTCGCATTCCTAGGTGAGAGCGATTCCAGAAGGCGCTCATTCGTCAAGAACCTCCTGTTCGCGCCTTTCATCCTGCTCCTACGGACAGACCCTAGGATCCTTGAATGCTCTCGAACGGAACATGGCGTTCATCAGGCCGGGATCAGGAAATATAGAGCACCACCGCTCGAGGAGGAAGCCGTGACCACCACATTCATGCTTCGGACTTTGTGCAACTTTGTATTTCGCCTGCGGCCTTACCCTGCCATATGTCTGCCTGCGCATGTCCGCAGCGCCAGCGCGAATCTAGCCGTCCTTCTGGCTCTGGCCGGACTCCTGCCGCTGTGGGAACAGCAACCCGCCACGGTCGTAAATCACAATGATGTGATCGCAAGGATGGAGGAATCGAACAGCGCCCGCCAGAAAGCACTGCAATCCTACCGGAACCTGCGCCGCTACCAGGCTGCCAATTCCTTCCTCGGGCGTCAGGCCAGCGTGGTGGTGGAGATGCAGTACACTGCGCCTGAAGAAAAGAGCTTTCGAGTGCTGGAGACCAGCGGTTCACGAACCATTCAGAAACGCGTGATCGAGCCGCTGCTCGCCTCGGAGCGGGAAGCCGCCCGACGGCAGGAACGAAAAGACACGGACATTTCACGACAGAACTACATCTTCACCTTCTCCGGGATGGACGAGTCAAGCGGCGCATATATCTTCACGGTCGAGCCGCGTTCGGCCAACAAATACCTGTTCCGCGGCAGGCTCTGGATCGATTGCGACAACTTCGCCATCAGTCGTCTCGAAGGCGAACCGGCGAAATCCCCATCCTTCTGGATCAAGAAAACACACTTCGTCCACCAGTACGCGCGCTTCGGCGACTTCTGGTTCCCCCAGTCGAACCGTACGGAAGTGGAATTGCGGATCTTTGGGAAATCGAGCCTGAGCATCGATTATTACGGCTACGAATGGCAGCCGGGCACGACTGCTCTCGTGAAATAGGTGATCCCATCCTCCAGCCTGAATCATTCATGAAGCAGAACCGCGCGCCCGTGAAAAGCAATAAAATTGGCCGCGGATAAACGCGTGCAGGCGCTTTTTCACGCCGACCAAGGCTGAACGGTCGGCGCCGGTCAGCGTTTTTCCGCGTCCAAATCTGCATTTTGGCCGCACATTCATGAGTAATCCTGGCCAGGCGACCGGAGCAGGTCAATGTCACGGGGATGCGGTTTCAGTCCTGATATTCGAGGGATGCAGTGCGCCGGCGCACACGTGCGCGCAGAGCTCTCTCTAGCAGCCACGAGGATCCGGCAAACCCTGCCAGTACGACCAGCAACAACGGCATGTTGGGATACACCCAGCGGGAGAGCGCCAGCAGCAGCCCTATGGCCGCGAAAGGTCCGAACATGAGAGTGATGAGGTATTGGCCCGAGCGCTGGCCTTTCTTCGATGGCTGGGAAAAAGGGAGCGCCGGATTTAAGAACACGGCCATCTGCAGGAAGAAATGTGACAGCAGCGCCAGCACGGTCAAATGCAGAATGACATGCCAGGGATTGTGGAAGAAGTACAGAAAAACGGCCCCGATGAATATCAGATAGGGCAGGACAAAATAAGTGAACACGAAGTCTTTCGACCCCAGGACCAGCCGCCCGCGGTCGGCCGGCGTGGCGTAATAGATCCAGGATGCCTGATACGAGTCGCTGCTGACCAGGGTTATTCTCAACATGGTCGGGAACATCAGCACCGCCAGATAAAGCAAAAACGAGTCATTGAACGTGTTTTCATGGCTGACGAACGGGTCGGGCAGAGGGCCATGACGCAGTCCCATGAACAGGTAAAGAACTGTAAGGGGCAGAATGCTCAGCACGGCCAGGCGGAACTTTTGATCGTACTTGAACTGGTTGCGCACCAGCAGCGCAACGGCCCTGGCTTCACCACTCTTGAAGATGAGCGCCGGGCGGGTCGCAGACCTCGAAATCTTCTTGGGGCCCTCGCTCACGGCCGTTGCTGACGACAGGCGATCCGAATACTCGAGGGCCAGCCTCCCCCGCGCCCGCTGGGCCAGCAGACCCAAGACCGCAACCGAAAGAAGCGCCGGCACTATATCGACCGCGCGCCGGCGACCCACTGCCAGGTCAAGATAGCTGGCAAACCAGGTGGGCGGGTACCAGAGCACTCCCGCTGATTTCTTGAGGGTCATGGTGGTGAAGGTTCCGGCTTCCATCAGCCGCGGCAAAAAAATGTAACCGCCGTAGATGAGAAACGACAGAATCAATTGGATATAGCTCACGGCGCGCCGCAACTTGTTGGGGTGGATCAATCTTAGAATGCCCGTATAGATCAGGACGAGAAAGAGCGTCATGCCCACCCCGCTCAACAGGGTTGCGAGGAGCGCGGCGAGTCCGAGCAGGGGACGGAAGCCAAGGGTGATGAAAAACACCAACACGGGAATCACGCCCAGGGCCAGGGTCAGCAGGATCGCATAAACCAGGACGTTGGTCAGCCGGGTGATGAAGTACGTGCGCGAGGAAACAGGCTGATAGCCCAGAATGGCAAAGTCGTCGGGGGAGATCACCACGGCGCCGAAATCCACCAGCACCAGCATGGCCGTCATGAGCATGGTGTAAGTCAGCAGCAGGGTGCCGGTGAAAAAAACATCCTTATTGACATACACCAGAGCGCTGATCCCTGCCCCCATGAAAAGATATACCCAAAGCCGGAAGAATAGTAGTTTGTAGGAACCCTCACTCTTCCCAGCTCGTTCGTAGGAGAACTGTCCCAGGCTGGCGGTGCGCAAGTCCATCCTTAGGTAGATGCGTGTCAGGGCGCGCCACTGCTCGTAATCCACCCCCAGCGATCTGATGAGAGCCCGCAACATCAGACCCTCTCCAGCGCGGCCAGGAAATCGGCAGTTACCTGTCCGGCATCGCGCGAACCGGTGAGGTGGCCGAAGGCCTGCTCCAGAGTTTCGCTCCCCGTGGAGCTGCAGATCTCCTGGGCGGTGCCTTCGATGATGCGCTTGCCTTCATTGATAATGAGGATGCGGGAGCATATACGCTCCACAACTTCGAGGATGTGAGAGCAAAAGAGAATGGTCTTACCCTGTGCAGCCATTTTCTTGAGCAGTTCCTTGAAGATCATGGCCGCATTGGCGTCCAGGCCGTTGAGCGGCTCGTCGAGGAAGAGCACCTCCGGCTTATGCAGCAGTGCGGCCGAAATGAGCACCTTCTGCTTCATACCCTTGGAGAATTCGGTCATGCGCTGTTGCTTGACGTCCAGGACCCCGAAAAGCGCCAGGAGTTCGTCCATGCGGGTGATGGCGACTTTCCGGTCGAGATGGTGCAGGCAGGCCACCAACTCCAGATACTCGGCTGGAGAGAGACTCTCATACAACGCGCCGGTTTCCGGCACATAGCCGAGCCGTCTCTTGACTTCCAGAGGCTGTTCCACCACATCGAATCCTGCGACCGATGCTTGTCCGTTCGTGGGCCGCAACAGCCCGGTAAGGACCTTCACGGTAGTGGACTTACCCGCGCCGTTAGGCCCCAGGAAGCCGAAAATCGTCCCCGGCTCCACGCAGAAGCTCAGGTCCTGGAGGGCTACCTTTCTGCCGTACCACTTGGTTAGTCCCTGCGTCATGATCATATCGATAAGCCCCGTTGCTTAGACACTTTTCAAACATGGCAGTGCAGTGCGACATCCATGGAACGATCAATGGCGAATCGCAGCCGAACGTCGCTCAAACCAGGCGACGTATTATATCCAAGACATCCACGCCTACGAAGCCTATACGTGCAACAAGGCAGGGGCGGAACTCCAGTGCAGTTGGAAGCCTGGCACTCCCTTTCTGGACGGTCCTGACGAACAGGAGTTGATCGAAAGAGGTCAACTCCCGGCCGCTGCGGCGCTGTTTGCTCTTGTCGACATCGACACTGGCCGTCCTGCCAATTTCGGCATGGGTTCGATTGCCTGGAATGAGTACCACAAACAGCGTCACGAGGATCTGGACCGATATCGTCAGATCCTTTTTAATATCCGCACGAGATAGAGGAAGACGATGGCTCCAAGGGTCGCAGTTACGGGCGAGCCGAAAAGACTGAGTGAAAGGACGATAAAAGAAGTGGGTGTCGGAAATCGTGTTACTTACACCTGCGCTGACGAATGGTGTGATTCTGCCGTCTGTATACCTGGCCTGCCTGATTCGAACTTCCCCCAAAACCCAGGTTGAGAATGAGCCCCGTATCCTGCTGGCCAGCCGCGAAGCAGGGCACGGTGAGAAGTGTCGTAGCTGAGGCCAGGATAAAGAACTGCCGGATGAACTCGCGCCAATACACTTTTTGAGCGCGCATCCCGGACGATAGCAGGCGCAGGGCTGTGGCCAAGCGTGAATGCATCCGGCGCCAACACGACCAGCGGCTCCGGACTGACGGCCTCGACCGCCAGAGCCTGGCTCCGACCAATCGTGCCGCCAGCCCGTCGACGATGCGCAACGATCAAGGGATGCACTTTTTCTGCAGAACGCACGAGACTCGGCCGGGGCAGAACTCAAGCCCCGGAGCAAGCTCCGGCGGCTGGCAGCGTTTTGCTCCGCATCCGGCCGAATCCCCGGCGCAGGCGCCCGCCGGACGCAGCAACGGAGCGGTGGCACAACCTCGGCATCAGGGAAGCGCACCATACTCGAACCGTGGTCCGGCCCCGGGCTACACCAGGCGTGGCCCGTCGCCTGATTACAACTCTCAGCCGAATTACGCCCCTCCACGCTACACTGCGCGGCCTCCCCTGAATCTGAGCAGGCCGATCATCAGCGGGCCGCCGCGCGGAGCCCCCAGCCGCGGTCCCAGTGGACGTGGTAGTGTCGCTCCCCGCGGAGGGAGTAGCGGCCGATCCTCTGGTTCATCCCGCCGTCGCTAAGCTCCCAAAAGCCAACAGCCGGCGCGGCGATTCTTGAGGAATCGCCGCGCCAAAGTTTCAACCTTGGGCCGAAGTTCTGGCCGACATCGTCAATAGACGCACAGCCAGGGGTTTGGTGTGGATTAACTGTGGGACCCTCACTATCCTGTTGGCATGAGACGCTGTGCTTGCCTTGTCAGTCTTGGCTTGTTCGTGGTAACAGCGTCGGCATGGGCGCAAATCTCGCAAGGGTGGATCACGGGCCGGGTGTGTGACGCCGTCAATTCGCGGGGACTTCAGGGAGTGCGGCTCATTCTAACCAGGCTCGCCGACAAGGCGACACGGGCCGCTTCCACAGATTCCTCGGGGGGCTATCACTTTCTCGCGCTTTATCCCGGCACATACGATCTGGTTTGCGAGAAGCCCGGCTATGCGGCTACCACCATCCATCTTGTGAGAGTCGCAAGCAGCCGCGCGAGCATCGCAGACGTGACGATGGGAACAGGCGCCACTCCGGTTTCCATCCGATGGCAAGGGAGCCCTGAGGATCTATGGGCCGCGGATTACGGAAGCTACTTTGACGCAACCCGGCTGGCTTTGATCCCGAGCGCACGCAACATCTGGGCGGTGCTGGAAAGTCAGGAGCGGTCCACCATCACCAACGCGCCGCAGGAAGGAGGTTTTGCAACGGGCGTCATTGCTCTTGCCGGGTCCCTGGGCGCCTCGCGGACGCAAGTCAGCTATCGTCTCGACGGCCTCAACGTCACCGACCCGTTCGAGACCGGGAAGCCGCTTGTCTTTCCGGACTATGGCGCGCTTCAGGAATTGCAGGCGTCGACCGCTCTCCACACGCCGGAAATCGCGGCGCCGGGCGCTTCCCTGAACATGACGAGCCGGGAGAGCGCCCGGGACTTTCATTTCGGGGTTGAAGGCTACTATCTCGGAGAGCCCTTCCAGAGCAGTAATCTGGACAGCCGGCTGCGCGGCTTCGGTTTCACGGACGTGCCGCATTTCAAACGCTTCGAGGAGGGACAGTTCCAGTTCGGGGGCGCGCTGCCGCGGACGCGGAGATGGTCTTTCTTTACTTCTTTCGGCATCCAGCATCTGACCAGGGTCGTCCCCGGTTTTCCCTCGATCCCGGACACGACGGTCAGCTCCGCCCTGGTGCGTTTTGACGGCAGGCTCGGCGCGCGCGAGCAGTTCAATCTCCTGTCGACCGGGCAAATCGTCGACAACTCCAACCTGGGAGCGCGCTCGGGTGTTGCCCCTTCGTCGACTCTGCGTGGTCACGATCGTTTCGAGGTGGTTCAGGGGCACTGGACACACTACCAGGGCGGCGACCTGGTCTGGCAGGTACTCGGGGGGTTCTCTCACTCCTCCCCGACCGATACCTTGCAGCACGGCATCGCCGCCGCAAGCCGCATCCAGCTCTTTACGGGAGAGACTGCGGGCGCGGCGCCGCTCGAATCTGATTCCGCCCGCAGCCGTTTTTCGCTGGCCGGGCAAGGCGAGGCATGGCGCAGATTCCTGGGCCGGCAGCACCAGCTGGATTTCGGCCTGGACCTGGAAGAATCGAAATCAACGGAAGAGCGCAGGATATTCGGTGACTTCCAGCAGCTCTACTACCCGTTTGGCGTCCCGGCCGAGGTCGTCGAGTACAACACGCCGAGCCATTCCAAGCAGCGATTGCGGGAACTGTCGTTGTACCTGGACGAACGCGTGCACGTGACGGGCAGGATTTTCGTGCGCGCCGGGCTGCTTCTCGATTCCAGCAAAACCTTCCTGCCGCCGCAGCGCAGCGGCGCCGGAGCCTTCGTGCCTGCGCGTCAGTTCCCAGGGATGAACAGCATCGTATCCTGGACGACGCTTGCGCCGCGCATCGGCGTGTCAATGCCTCTATCCCGCCGCCTCGGGGGAGCCAGGCTTTCCGCCGGATACGCGCGCTACTATCATGTCTTACCCGCGAGTTACGCAAACTTCGCGAATCCGACGAGCCTCGGTGGCCAGGTCTTTCTCTGGAACGACCTGAATCACGACGGCTTTTTCCATCCGGGCGAGGAGGGTACACTGCTGCGGGTGTTCGGCGGCCCTTACTCTTCGGTAGATCCTCGTCTGAAACGGCCATTCACGGATGAATTCGCCATCGGTCTGGATCAGCAGATCGGGGAGCGGCTTTCCCTGGAGGCGCGTGGATTCCGTCGCGATCAAAAGAGGCTGATCGAGACAGTGAACGTCGGGGTGCCTTTTTCTTCCTGCACACCCGTGAGCGTTTCCGATGCCGGCGATGACAATATTCCGGGAACGAGCGACGATCAGACGCTCACGGTTTTAAATCAGGATCCGAGCACTTTGGGCGAGGACCGCTATCTTCTTGCCAATCCGCTGGGCCTGCGTTCCTCTTACAAAGGACTTGAGATTACCGTGCACTGGGAATTTGCCCAACGCGGCTTCTTTTCCGCTTCCTTCACTGCCTATAAGGCCATCGGGACCACCAATCCCGGAAACACCGAGTTCGAGAATGATCCCGGGATCATCGGCGGTCTGTTCGACAACCCCAACAACCTTTTGAACGCGCGCGGGCGCACCTTCTTCGATCGCGCTTACGTGGGCAAAGTTGCTTCCTACGTGCGCCTTCCTTTCGGTTTCTACTCCGGCTCGGCAATCCGGTATGCGGACGGTCTGCCTTTCGGCCGCAAGCTCATCATCACCGGCTTCAACCAGGGGCCGTTCTATATCCTGGCGACGCCGCGCGGCGAACCCGGGGGATTTCGCACCCAATTCGATCTCTCGTTCGACCAGCGTCTGGCGCGCGACTTCGCCCTCGGTCGGTTCCGGGTTTCGGCCATGGTCGATGCATTCAACCTGCTCAACTCGAACCGGAATCTCCGCGAGTACGACATTTCCGGGCCCCTCTTTACGTCGCGCACACCAGTGGAGATTCAGAACCCGCGCGCCATCCGCTTCGGCCTGCGCCTGAACCTGTGATGCATCCCAAGCCCTAGAAAACGCACTTAGACCCTTACCCTATGCAGCCGTGCAGATTTCAGCAGACATTCCAAGCAAATCGAGCAGGTTCAGCTTCTATTCAAAGCAAGCTGACCTTGACTCAATCACTGCCGGATCAAGCCATGGGACGTTGATCACCCCCCTGGGTCATGTTACCTTTAAAATAGTCGGGTGTGGGCACATGCATCTCTCTTGGAACAAATCGAGCTTGGAACAAATCGAGGAATTGCAACCATGGGTTGGTTGAATTCTCTCCCAAGGACCTCTTGTCTGGTCTGCTTTGCCGTGATTGCTGCCAATTCCGATACTATGACGTTTGCCCTCCCGGACCGCGGAGGGTTCACACGCACGACCCAGGGAGACTCCAGTTCCACGCTAAGCGGCTACGCGAACATCCAACCCAACATCGGGAGCACAACGCCCTCAGGCGTCGCCATTTTCGGTCTGCGCCAGGCCAACGCTCTGGTGAGCGAAACAGGTGTTCCAGCCACGGCGGCACTGACCGCGGGCCGGATTTATGCTGAAATCGGCGGTGGCGTGGACGCCGGGCTGGCGATTGTCAACCCGAATGACTCAACCGCAACCATCAACTTTTACTTCACCGATGCCAACGGCTTTCCTGCCGGGTCGAGGAAGGTAAAGCGATGAGCAGAGTACGAGTTCTGGTGGGTACACGAAAGGGCGCGTTCGTCCTGACATCGGACGGCAAGCGCGAGAAATGGGATGTCAGCGGTCCCCACTTCGGCGGCTGGGAGATCTACCATCTGAAGGGCTCGCCCGTTGACTCGAACCGGCTGTACGCGTCGCAGTCCAGCGGCTGGTTCGGGCAGGTGATCCAGCGCTCCAACGACAGCGGCAAGACGTGGGAGCCCGTGGGCAACAAGTTCGTGTACGACGGCGTTCCCGGCACTCATCTGTGGTATGACGGCACGCCGCACCCTTGGGAGTTCAAGCGAGTCTGGCATCTCGAACCATCGCTGACCGATCCGGACACCGTTTATGCCGGGGTGGAGGACGCCGCCCTGTTTCGCACGACCGATGGCGGACAGACGTGGCAGGAACTCCCCGGCCTGCGCGGCCACGAATCAGGACCCAAATGGCAGCCCGGCGCCGGCGGGATGGGCCTGCACACGATCATTCTCGATCCGAGCATTCCCGGGCGCATCTTCATCGCCATCTCGGCGGCGGGCGTGTTCCGGACCGATGACGCCGGCCACACGTGGCGGCCGACCAACCGTGGACTGAAGTCCCAATATCTGCCCGACCCGAACGCCGAAGTCGGCTACTGTGTTCACCGCATCGCGATGCACCGCTCACGCCCGAATGTGCTGTACATGCAGTTGCACTGGAACGTCATGCGCAGCGACGACGCCGGGGAATCGTGGCACAAAATCAGCGGGAATTTGCCGAGCGACTTCGGGTTCCCGGTCGAAGTTCATGCGCACGAGCCGAACACCATCTACGTCGTCCCGATCAAGAGCGACTCCGAGCACTATCCACCCGACGGCAAGCTGCGCGTGTATCGCAGCCGCTCGGGCGGAAACGAGTGGGAGGCGCTCACGAAAGGCTTGCCGCAACGCGACTGCTACGTCAATGTGTTGCGCGACGCGATGGCCGTGGACTCGCTCGATCCGGGCGGCGTGTATTTCGGCACCACCGGCGGGCAGGTGTACGCATCGAACAACGCCGGGGACAACTGGGCGCCCATCGTCCGGGATCTTCCCGCCGTATTGTCCGTCGAGGTCCAGACGCTGCCATGATTCGGGTCGTGCTCCCCTTTCATCTGCGAACGCTCGCGCGCCTGGACGGCGAGGTGAAACTCGAGGTCACGGGTCCGGTGACACAGCGATCGGTTCTCGATGCCCTCGAAGCTCGCTATCCGGTGCTGCGGGGGACGATCCGCGACCACGTCACGCAAAAGCGCCGGCCGTTCTTGCGTTTGTACGCCTGCGAGCAGGATCTGTCCAACGAACTGCCCGACACCCCGCTCCCCGACGCGGTTGCCACGGGCGCGGAGCCCTTTCTTATCTTTGGGGCTATTGCTGGCGGCTAAAGTCGGTAGAGCCCGAGTTCAAGCGGCCGAGACCTTCCGGTACGCGTAGCCAGGCACCCGTGCTTGATGTGTTGCTGTTCGCTGAACGACGACGGCTGCTAGTTGCTCTTACTACCCCCCAGGTTCGCCGTGTGCGAATTCGCGATGAGAAGACGCTCGGCAAGGCCGCCAAAGAAATCGGCGACGAGTCGCCGACTGTGCAGGGAGACGCGGCCGAACTGAAAGATCTTGATCGACTCTTTCTACAGGCGCATAGGTTAGCGCCAAATATTTTGCGGCGGTCCGGCCCCGATCCAGCAGTTCAAGGGTGGGCGATGAGGCGTTCACGAATTTCCGTCAGCTGGCGGGTGATGGCGTCGAGGCGGTCCGTGAGAGCCTTCTGTTGAAGCTCTTCAGGCGAAGGTTTCCTGCCGATGAAGAAAATGGTTCCGCCGGGATCGATCACGGCGCGCTCAATCTCCTGCAAGCCGGAAAATCCCTGACGGTGAGCTGCCGTTTCCAGCTCGGCACGAGTGAGGAGTTCCTGCTTCATCCGTTCTTCATGAATCACGCCCCCCTCGATCAGGACGTCGGACTCTCCCTCGACCAGGCGGTCCAGCTTCTGGTGAGTAAACAGAAACCTGACCACCACATAATTCAGGAGGAGAAGCGTGGCCGCTCCGATCAGTCCGCCCGCGACCGAATTATCATTCCCGATGATCGCGTTCTGAACGGTATTGGAAAGTGTGAGCAGAACGACGAGGTCGAACGGATTCAACTGCGCCAGCTCCCGCTTGCCGGAAAGCCGAAGGCCGACAATCAGAAAAACGTAGACAAGGACCGGCCGCAGCACCTTCTCAGCGACCGGGACCCCCAACGTAAACATGTCATTCCAAATGGCGTGCATGGCATTCCCTCCCGTGTCGAGGCGCAGGGAGTGTGAACCCATGGCAACCAAGGCTCCTCTCCACACCTGCTACCGCAGACTGTATCTTGCTTTCATCGGAATGTCGACCGGAGCCAGGCAAGGGGAACGGCGTTATTCGGATTTCAGGGCTTGGATCGGTTCGAGACGGGATGCGCGCAAGGCAGGGTAGATGCCGAAGATGACGCCCACCGTGATCGAAAACGCAAAAGCGATGGCCGCCGCCGGCCAGGATATCAGGGTCTCCCAGAATCCAAAAACCGCAGCGACGCGCGTGGCGGCGATGCCAGCCCAGACGCCGAGGATGCCACCGATTCCGCTCAGCAGGGCAGCCTCAACGAGAAACTGAACCGTGATATCGTGCGGCCTGGCGCCCAGGGCCCGGCGCAAGCCGATTTCGCGCGTGCGTTCCCGGACGGAGATGAGCATGACCGCCAGAATGCCCACGCCCCCCACCAGCAGCGCAATGCCCGCCACGCTGCCGATGAGCAGCGTCATCGCGCGCGCAGTATCGCGCTCGGTTTTCAGCAGGGTCGTCTGATTCTGGATGGTGAAAGTGTCCGGGCGCCCTTCCGTCAAATGCTGGCGCTCACGCAAAAGCGCCTGCACTTCACGCTCGACCTGATTCATCCACTGGCTGCCACGCGCCTGGATGTAAATGGTCTGGATGTAGGGAACGTTGAACAGGCGGCGCATGGCAGTCTCGAGGGGTACAAGAACGATGTCATCCTGATCCATGCCATTGGCGTCAATGCCGCGCGGGCGGGTAATGCCGATGACTTCAAACGGCACGCGCCCGATGCGGATCTGCTGGCCGACAGGGTCGGAGCTGCCGAAGATGTTCTTCGCTACCGTCGGGCCGATCACCGCCACACGGCGGCGCGTGCGGTCTTCATCGGCATCAAACGGGCGGCCGCTCGCAAATGGGATATTGCGGATGCGGAAGCCCTCGGCAGCCATCCCGGTCACTGCGGTAGTGGTATTGTTGCTCTCCCAGCGGACCACGAGCGACTTGCCGACAGCCGGAGCCGCGGCGATGACATGAGGGCATTCCTCGCCAATAGCACGGCCGTCTTCGGCGGTGAGGGTAGTGACGGTGGCTACGGTCCGCTGCCGTCCGATCATGAGACGGGCGGGCGCGGCGTTGACGACGATCAGGTTCGTACCCAGCTTGCCGATACGGTCGAGAATGCGCTTCTCGGCGCCGCGCCCGGTGGAAACCATCAGAATGACTGCGCCGACTCCCACGACTATGCCGGTCATGCTGAGGAGTGTCCGCAGCTTGTGCGCCGCCAGGATCTGGCACGAGAGCATGGCGTTGCGGGAGAATTGCATGGCGCGGTTCCGTTTAACCGGGCCCGGCGCCGTGGGCGTCCTGTGCCATCAGGCGAAGTTCCGTTTCCGCGTCGTGCGGCTGGGCGACAGGCTGGTCGCCCGCGATGCGGCCGTCTTTCAGCACGATGAGGCGGCGGGCGTGTTCGGCCACGGTGCGGTCGTGCGTGATCATGACGAGGGTGCGCCCCTCGCGGTGCAGGCGCTGGAAAATGGCCAGGACTTCCAGGCCGTTGCGGGTGTCGAGGTTGCCCGTCGGCTCGTCCGCCAGGACGATCACGGGGTTGGTGACGAGAGCGCGCGCGATCGCCACGCGCTGCTGTTCTCCGCCCGACAGCTCTGCCGGATGATGGTGTTTGCGCCCGGCGAGGCCCACCGATGCGAGGGCCTGTTCGGCGCGGGCGGCGCCGCCGCCGTTTCCGTCGGCATAGATGAGCGGGAGCATCACGTTCTTCATGGCGTCGGCGCGATCGAGCAGATAGAACTGCTGAAAGACAAAACCGATCTTGCGGTTGCGGATGCGGGAGAGCTCATGCTCGCCGGCGAGCGCCATATCCACGCCATCGAGCCGGTACGTGCCGCCCGTGGGTTTGTCGAGGCCGCCCAGGATGTTCATGAGGGTGGTCTTGCCGGAGCCGGAGGCGCCCATGATGGCGACGAACTCACCTTTCTCCACACGGAAGGAAACTCCCTTGAGCACTTCGGTGACGACTGTGCCCTTGGTGTAGTTCTTGGTCAGGTTCTCGAGTTCAATCATGGAAGTCCCCTACATTCGTTTTTCCCGGAGCGCTGCCACCGGATCCAGACGCGCCGCCTTGCGCGCCGGATAGAGGCCGAACGCGACCGCCACCAGGGTGCATGCCGCGATCGAAATCGCAAACGGGATCCAGGTGATCTGGCTGACAGCCACACCTTTCCATGCCAGGAGCGAGGCGATGCCGGCGCCGCCGGCCGCGCCGAGCACGCCGCCGGCCAGCGCGACACCAAGCGCTTCGAAAAGGAACTGGACAAGGATATCCCGGGGGCGCGCACCGACGGTCAGGCGCAGTCCAATCTCGTGGACGCGCTGGGAGACGGAGATGAGCATCAGGTTCATGATCACCACGCCGCCCACGAGCATCGAGATGGCTGAAATCGCGATCAGCAGTGTGGTGAGCGTCGATGACGTGGTGAGCGCGGTCTCTTTGACATCCTCGGGCTCGCGGACAAAGAAGTCATCTTCGGCGCCAGCGCGGATCTGGTGGCGCTCGCGCAGGAGTTTGCGGATCTGTTCGGCGGTTTGGTGCAGCTTGCGGGCATCCCGAACTTGGACGACGATCTGTTCCAGATACAAGCGGCCAAAGAGCCGTTTGGAGGAGGTTGTGAACGGGATGACGATCCGGTCATCCCAGTCGTCTCCGCCGGGCGTGATGCCCGCCTCGACGAAGACGCCCTTTACCTGGAAGGCCTCGCTGCCGATGCGGATGGTCTGACCGATCGGGTCACCTGCGCCAAAGAGCATCTTAGCAGTGCGGAAACCAAGAATGGCCACCCGGTTCATATTCACCAGGTCGGCTTGGCTAAGGAACTCGCCCCGCTCCACCGGCCGGCGCCGGATGTAATGCCAGGTGGGACCAACCCCAAAGATGCGGGTCTTGACCGACTGGTCGCCATAAACGACCTCCCAGCCGCGCTGGTTCTGCACGGAAGAGACGTAGCGGATGTTGCCGAGGCCAGCTTCAATAGCCTGGGTGTCCGCCTCCATCAACGAGGCGACCGTGCGGTCGGTGGTGGGCGCGAAGACCTGCTTGGCTGAGCCGGCGCGGATCATGATCAGGTCCCATCCCTGCTTGGCGACCATGTCCATGACTTGGGCGCGCGTCCCCTGACCGATGCAAATGACCGCCGTGAGGGAGGCGATGCCGATGACAAGGCCGAGCATCATGAGAAACGACCGCAGCCGGTTTGACAGCAGAGAGTCACCGGCCTGCTGCAGCAGTCGCAATGATCGATTCAATTTTTCCCTTTCTCTGTCCCGGGCAGATCGAGAAAGATCTCCTGCCCTTCGCTGAGGCCGCCAGCCACTTCGGTCCAGGGGCCGTCTTTCCAGCCGAGCCTGACTTCGTGAGGCTCGGGCCTGCCATTGACGGACAGAAGCACGAAGTGCTTGCCCCCCTCACGCCGGACGGCACTGGAGGGGATCGCCAGAACCCGGCGGGATTCGAGTTGGATGCCGACGCTCGTGGTCATCTCGGGCCTCAGGCGGCCTTCGTAGGGCGTGACGATTTCGACCGCGACCACGTATTTCACCACATTGTCCTGGATCGTGGCTTTGGGATAAATCGCCACTACTTTACCCTCAAAGTCGTCGGCGGGAAAGGCATCCACCGTAAAGACCACGTGCTGGCCCACTTTGACTTTCCCGATGTCCACTTCATCGACATAGGCCTCGACCTGAAGTTTGGCCAGGTCGATGATGGTGACAAAAGTCGGGGCGTTCAGGCCGGCCGCGACCGTCTCGCCTTCCTGGGTGGAGACGGAGCCGATGACACCGGAAATGGGCGCGGTGATGACCGCGTACGAGAGCTGGACGTGCGCATTGGTCAACGCCGCCTGGTCGCGGTCGCGTTCCGCCTGGGCCTGTTTGAGGTTTTCGGCGTATTGGGCACGCACCAGATCAAGAGCTCTGCGTGCCGTCGCAAGCTGGGCCTCCGACACCGCCAGCTGTTCCTGCGCCTGATCGGCATCCACCTGCGTCGCAAGCTTCTTCTTAAGCAGGTCCTGCTGCCGCCCGAAGTCTTTGCGCGCCAGGATCACGGTGGCATCCCACCGGGCCACATCCGTTTCAGCCCGCGCCACTTCCTTGGGAAACAGCGCATCCAAAGCGGCCAGCTTCGCTTCCGCAAACTGCGCCTCGGCCTGGCTTTGAGCCACTATCGCCTCCAGATCAGCCTTTTCCAGCTCCGCGATCACCTGCCCCTTGCGCACCTGATCTTTGATGTTGGCGTGCAGGCGCAAGACCCGGCCGGAGACGCGCGACCCCACCTTGACTTCCGCCCCTACCTGCGGCTTCACCGCGCCGATGGCAGTTACGCTCGCTGAAAACTGACGGAACAACACCTTGACTGTTTCTGCCGCATTATCGCTGGTCGCGGAGGTTTGTCTCCACAGGCAGGCAGACCCGCCGAGAGTCAGAGCCACCACCAGCGCCGGCGACAGGAACCCGCACCGCCAGACCGCTTTCCGGTCCGGACATCCGGTACTCATCATGAGGCTGTTTCCCCCCTTGCAGATATAGGAATTAGCTTTTGGGGCCGGCAGGATGTCCATCGCACCGATGCTGCCAGCGCTCAGACCGAGGCAGGAAAAGTGGAACAGTCGCCTGCTTTTCACCGCCGGGAGGCAAGATAGCATAGGTAGGCGCGAAAAACTTGCAGAATTCACGTGAGCGGTCGTGTAGCTCGGGAGTCGATTCGCCTGTCCAGAAATCTCCACCGCAGACCTGGCCGTTTATGACTCATCCCTTGTTCCCGGACCATGCGCCATCACGACCGGCGTTACCTCGGGTAGACGACCTTGCCTCCCAGAATAGTCATTTCGACGCTTGTCTGCAGTATCTCACGGGCGGGAATTGTCAGGATATCTTTTGAGAGCACGACCATGTCCGCCAGCTTTCCCGGGGCAAGTGAGCCTTTGATCTTTTCTTCAAACGCGGCATAGGCCGCGTCGATCGTGAACATCCGCAACGCCTGCTCGCGGCTGACGATCTGCTCGGGATGCCAGCCGCCCTCCGGCCAACCCTGCCGGTCCTGTCGCGTGACGGCAGCATAAATTCCCGGAAGCGGGGCGACGGATTCGACGGGAGCATCCGACCCGGCCGGAATCCGGACGCCGGTGTCGAGCAGTGACCGCCAGGCATAGGAGTACCTCGTCCGCTGCTCGCCGATTCTCTGCGCAATCCAGTGCATGTCGGTCGTGCAGTGCGTGGGTTGCATCGAGGGGATGATCCCCAGCCGGGCGAAGCGGGGGAGATCCGCGGGATCGAGCACCTGCGCATGCTCGACGCGCAAGCGTGCGTCGGCAACCTTGGCTTCCTTCAGGGCGCGCTCCATGGCGTCGAGAACGACACGGTTCGCGCGGTCGCCGATCGCGTGAACTGCGGTCTGAAAGCCTGCCTTCAGACCCCGCAGAATCGTCTGGTAGATCTCCTCTTCGGTGAGGCGCAGTACCCCACGATTGCCCGGATCGTCAAGGTAGGATTCGAGGAAAGCCGCTCCGCGGGACCCGAGGGAGCCGTCGAGGCTCATTTTGATGCCGCGGATCGTGAGACGGTTGTCGTACAGGCCGATCTGCGGCCCTTGCACCAGATAGTAGTCCAGTGATTCATAAGTGTGAGGCAGTTTCTGCTCGTCTGCCGGCCAGCGTACGAATTCGTAGATCCGCAAGTCGAACTCGCCCGCCTTCATCATCTCCTCGTAGAGCTCGATGTCCTCGCGCGATCCGCCGGCTTCGTGCACGCCGGTCAGACCCGAAGCAAGGCATTCCCGGACCGAAAGCCGCGCGGCCTCCTTCCTTTGCTCCTTGCTCATCGGGGGAATGTGACTGGATACCAGGCGGAACGCGTTGTCGACCAGGGTGCCCGCAATCTCTCCACCGCTGTCGCGGATAATCCGGCCGCCCGACGGATCAGGCGTGCCTTTGCGGATTCCGGCAATCTCGAGCGCTTTGCTGTTCACCCAGGCCGCGTGACCGTCCACACGACTCAGGTAAACGGGATTTTGCGGCGCCACGACGTCGAGGTCGGCTCTGGTAGGAAACGCCTTGACCGGCCAGTTGTTTTGATCCCAGCCGCGCCCCTGGATCCACTCGCCGGGTTTCGCCTGCGACGCCCGGGCGGCGATCCTCTTGATGATTTCCTCCTTGCTCGGGCCGCCCACGTCAATCTGCATGCTGCGGGAGCCGATGCCGAGGAAGTGTGTGTGCGCGTCGATCAAGCCGGGGATCACGGTCTTGCCGCCGAGTTCAATGATCCTCGTTCTGTCACCGACATGCTGCTGAATGTCTTCGTTCGCGCCCACAGCGATGATGCGGCCCGCCTTTACGGCAATGGCCTGGACGGCCGGGTACGAACTCTCCATAGTCACGATGTGCCCGCCGCGCAGCACCAGATCCGCAGCTTCCTGCGGGCTCGTCCGGCAGCCGCCGGAGAGCAGCAGCCAGCATCCGATCATAGTTACCACGAATGAGGTTTTCATGGTGAGCACTCCCGTTGCATGGGTGGAAAGCGAAACGACCGTGGGAGCCAGCATAGCCCGAATTCGCACAGGACACAATTGAAGTTGTCATTAGGCCATCTGCGATCCGCAGAACGCCACGCAGATTTCCACCCGCCCCTGGTTGCCCCCTTCGAAAATGAAAGCTCGCCTTCCACGTCGTGGTGTCGGTACATTGAGTTTTGGGGTAAACTTGCAGGCACAAAAGAATGGAGATGTCATGAGACCTTCCCTGCCGTCTTCACGCTCGCTCGTGTTTGTCCTTCTGGCCGCAGGCATCGCCGGCACGTCCACGACCCGGCTCTCCCGCACCCAGGATAAGCCGCCGGCCGCAGAGGAAATCCTCGAGAGATTCATCCGGGCGACCGGCGGCAGGCCCGCCTACGAGAAACTGCACAACCAGATCATCATGGGAGCGGTCGAGTTCGTGGAGTCCGGAATCAAGGGGAAGACCGCCGAATACAAGACCGAGACCAATAAAGCTTACAGGGTTGTTGATCTCGAGGGTGTCGGTAAGATTGAAGCCGGCACCGACGGGAGCGTTGCCTGGGAGCGCTCATCCGAGACAGGGGCGAGGATTAAGTCCGGCGAAGAAAGGGCTACGGCACTGCGCGAAGCGACCTTCAACGCTGCACTTCACTGGCGTGATCTGTACAGCAAGTCCGAATGCGTCAGCAGCGAAAAGGTCGGCGACCAGCTGTGCTTCAAAGTGGTGCTGACGCCAAAGGAAGGGAAACCGGTGACTCAGTACTACGACGAAAGATCCGGCTTGCTTGTCAAGATGGCCATGACCACCTTGACGCCAACGATGGGGGAGATCGCCGTCGAGACTTACCTGAGCGACTACAGAAACGTCGAGGGCATCCTGGTCCCTCACGAGCTGAGAAGAAAGGTGCTCTCCCAGCAGATCGACACTCACATCGAGAGCGTTCAGTTCAACGCCGAAATCCCGAAGACATCTGAGGTAGTCTGTCAAGTATTTTTGATTTCATGATTCTCTATGCGGCCTTGTCAATAAAGTCCAAAACCTCGGACCCTTTATTTCGAAGCGATTGGATATGAATCTCTTCGTTGTACATGACACGAT